>NZ_OY781470.1:932448-1243264 GCF_963676935.1 Halarcobacter sp. | reverse complement strand
ATTAATTAAAAAATTCCTATTATATACTTAGAGTTTCTTTTTATCTTTATCCTATAGGATAAATTTAATTACTAAAAGATAATTTATCCCATAGGATATAGATTATGATTTAAACATAAGAGTAAAATAATAATTAATAACTACATAATATAATATTAAAGATACTTATGAATAAAATATATACTATCTCCTCTGGCACTTTGCTTAATAGTGAACATAACTTGTTAACAACAGAATAGCATGTATACTAATATATTAATTAAAATAAATGAAAATATTAAATTATTCAATATTAATAATACTTTGCAGAATATATTATCTTTTCCTACTCCTCTTTTAAAAAACATAAAATTTCTATTAAAAATGATTGGTTTACTGCCCAATATATTATTGGTTATAAAAATCAATTATCATATATATTTTTACATATTTTGGCTTCACTAATAAATGTTTTGAAACATAATTCAATATCTAAATATATGATAATCCAGACTCAAAAAAACAAAAATAAACCAATAATTATGATTAATAGTACTAGTGGTTACAAGTCTATATTTATCGAAAAATATTACAAAGGAGAAACTACAATAACAAATAACAAATAACAAATAATAAATTTAAAGAAAAAGTTTGAATGGAATAGAGTTTTGTATTTATTTAAATAGTATTGCATAACATAATCAAAATTATTTAATTTAAGTTCTAATAATAAATATATGAATAAAGAAGGAGAAAAAATATGTTTAAAAATATGACAATAAAAATGAAGTTAGTCTCTTCATTTACTTTGATAGTTGGTCTAATTATCTGCTTGGCAGGATATAGTATATATTCAATTAATAAAGCAGGTGATGGATTTAATTCATACCGAGAGATGGCAAAAGATACTGTTCTTGCTTCTCGTGTTCAAGCAAATATGTTAGAGACAAGAATTAGTGCTATTAAGTATTTAGGTTCAGCTACACAAAAAAATATAGATAAGTTCGAAGATTCTTACAAAAAAACAGAAAAATTTATTAATATAGCAAAAAAAGAGATTCAAAATCCAACTCGTGCTCCAAAAGTATTGGAAATAGATAAAGATTTAAAAGAATACAAAGATAGTTTTTATGAAATAGTAAAATATACAAAAAATAAAGATAAAATATTAAATACCATATTAAATGTAGATGGTAAAAAAATTGAAACTATTTTATCTTCTGTTTTTAAAGCTACAAAAAATGAAAAAGATCATGAAACTTCTTATCTCACAGGTACAGCAATTAAAAGCTTATTATTAGCACGACTTTATACAATGAAGTTTTTAGGTACAGAGTCTAAAGATGACTACGATAGAGTAGAAAGTGAATTTAATATTTTGTCTAAAAACTTAACTGCACTAAAAAGCACTATAAAAAACACTAATAGAATAAGTAAACTTGATGAATCAATTGATTTGATACAAAAATATACGAAAGCAGTAACAGATATATATGATAACACGATTAAAAGAAGAGAAGTAGTCGATGGAAAAACAGACGTTATTGGTCCCAAAATTGCAAATTTAAGTGAAGAGGTTAAATTATCAATTAAAGCAGATCAAGATTTAATTGGACCAGCTGTTAAGAAATTAAATTCAAATATAAAATCATTAATTACAATAATATCTATAATAATATTAGCTTTAATAATTTTCTTAGCAATAGTATTGCCAAGAAATATAACTACTTTGTTAAATACTTTCCAAACAGGATTAATGGACTTCTTTAAATACTTAAATCGAGAGATACCAGAAGTAGAATTAATAAAAATTGACTCAACAGATGAATTTGGAAATATGGCAAAAGTAGTAAATGAGAATATAGAAAAAACGAAAAAAGGTATAGAAGAAGATAGAAGATTAATAGATGAAACTATTGCTGTATTAGGAGAGTTTGAACAAGGTGATTTAGTACAAAGATTAGATTTAAATGTCTCAAATCCAGCTTTAATGCAACTAAAAGATGTACTAAATAAGATGGCAGATAATCTAGAAAATAATATTAACAATGTCTTAGAGATTGTAGAAGAATACTCTTCATATAATTATTTAAATAAAATATCTACAAAAAACTTAAAAAAACATCTTTTAAAATTAGCCTCTGGAGTAAATACTTTAGGTGATTCAATAACAGAAATGTTAATAGAAAATAAATCAAATGGATTAACACTAGAGAATAGTTCAAATAGTTTACTAAATAACGTAGATAAACTAAATCAAAGTTCCAATGAAGCAGCAAGCTCATTAGAAGAAACAGCAGCAGCATTAGAAGAGATAACAGGTAATATTAGAAGTAATACAGAGAATATAGCAAAAATGTCTCAACTATCAACTGGAGTAAGTACATCAGCAAACAAAGGTGAAAAACTAGCTAATGATACCACAGTAGCTATGGAAGATATCAATTTACAAGTTACTGCAATAAAAGAAGCTATAACGGTAATAGACCAAATAGCTTTCCAAACAAATATCCTAAGCTTAAATGCAGCAGTAGAAGCAGCAACTGCAGGCGAAGCAGGAAAAGGATTTGCTGTGGTTGCAGGGGAAGTACGAAATCTAGCTTCAAGAAGTGCAGAAGCAGCAAGTGAGATAAAATCATTAGTTGAAAATGCAACAAGTAAAGCAAATGATGGAAAAGATATAGCTGGAGAGATGATAAAAGGATATAAAATGTTAAATGAAGATATCCTAAAAACAACAAATCTAATCTCCGATATTGAAAATGCTTCGAAAGAACAACTTACAGGAATAGAACAAATCAATGATGCAGTAAATCAATTAGATCAGCAAACACAAGAGAATGCTATGATAGCATCTGAGACCCAAGATATAGCAAGCTTAACAGATCAAATATCTAAATTTATAGTAAATGATGCAAACACCAAAGAGTTTAAAGGAAAAGATACTGTCATATCTAAAAATAATAATAAAAAAGAAAAAGTTGACATGCCAACCAAAGAAGAAAATAAAGAGGAATCAAAATCTGAAATAAAAAAAGAAGTTATTAAAGCAAAAAAAGATAGCGATGAGTGGGAGAGTTTTTAAATATGTAATTCAAAATTCTTAAATTGTGATAGAATAATTTCTATCACAATTAAATTTAATTGAATGGGTTAAAGAATAGTATTGATTTTTCAGCTGCTATTTTTAATCTTCTACTCTTTGCATATTAAAATTTACTAACTCAACATTAGTTCTTTTAACTATGTTCTTTTTTACTTCTTTAAAACCAAACTTCTCAAAAAATGGTTTTGCAGTGATACTTGCATCAACTTTTAAAAAAGTTTGTTCCTTCTGTTTTGCTATTTTCAAAATATTATTTATAAGCATTTTTCCTACACCTTTTCCTTGATATTCATGGTGTACATAAAAACAATCAATATAATTGTCATAAAACTCTGTAAATCCAACTAATTTATCATCTGCTATTGCTAAGTATGGTTTTGTTTTATTTAATCTTTCTTCCCAAGCTTTATAATCAATATTAGGATTTGCCCAAGCTTTTAATTGCTCTTTTGTATAATCTTTAATACAAACTTTGTGAATAGTATTTGTAAAAAGCTCTACTATTTGTTTACAATATTTTTTATTATAATTTATTATCTGCATAAAATTAATATTCTTTTATATTAAATTTTTCAGAATTACTTGGCTCTTGAAAATATTTAGTTATAGCATCAAATGTAGCTTCATCTATCAAAGGCTCATCTTTAGATATCTTTTCATTTCTCTTTTTTAATTGTTGTTTACATACCTCATCACTTCTATTTATATAATGCATAATATGTTCAACTTCTGCAGTTTCAAAAAGTTTTTTAAACCATTGTCTTTGTGTAATAGTATTTGCAGGAAAATCTAATATAACTTCATTTCCTTTTTCTAAAAGTTCAATTATATGTTGAGTTAGTGTTTCTTTTAATCTTGTTGAATATTTTACATAGTCTTGAAGTGTGATTATTTCATTTGGATATAACATTTTTAAAAGTTTATCTTCACTTAGTATTATTGCATTATATTCTTTAGCTAGCTTTTTTGAAAGTGTTGATTTTCCAGCAGCCATTTTACCACACATAAAATGTAATTTATTGCTCATCTTGTTTTTTCTTTCTTTTCTCATTTATCTTATCTAAAAGACTACTTGTAAAGATACTTCCAGGAATAGCATAAAAAGCAATACCTAATGCACTAACAAAGGTTGTAAGTATTCTTCCCATAGTAGTAATAGGATACATATCTCCATACCCTACAGTTGTAAAAGTAGTAACTGCCCACCATAAAGTTGTAGACATACTACTAAATACTTCAGGTTGTGCTTTTGATTCTACATAATAAACTAAAGGTGTTAGTGTAAAGAGTAATACAAATATAGCTATTACTATATATAAAAATTCCTCTTTTTTTTCTTTGAAGATATCTATTATTAGTTTATCAAACTCATTGAACTTTGCTAGCCTAAATAATTTAAAGATTCTTATTACTCTAAGACCTCTTAAGAAACCTAAGTCTATATTGAAGATTGTCAAATAAAAAGGTAAAAGTACTACTAAGTCTATAATCATAAAAGGTGTAAACATATATTTTATTCTTTTATTCTTTCTTGAATATAGTCTTAGTATATACTCTATAGTAAATAAAAAGATATTAACCATATTGATTTTTTCAAAAAGTGTAAAATACTCACTTAATGTTTTTTCTGTTTCTAGAAACATCACTGTTATACTAATAAGTATATTTAGATATATCAAAACTTGAAAAAATACTCCAAACCTATGTTTAGTAGGTTTTTCAAAAATCAGATATAGGTTACTTCTAAAATCCATCTTTTCCTTTCTAGAAGTTTTTAATCAAGTCTTCGTAAACTTTTCCTAGACCTTCTACTTCTTTAACTGTAGTTCTCTCCCCTACACTATGAATAGTATCGTTTATAACTCCAAACTCTATAGCTTCTATACCAAATGCTCCAAAATATCTAGCATCAGAAGTTCCACCGTGCGTTGAGTGTTTTGTTTTTACATTTAGTATTTTTTCTATTGAATTTTCCATAGCCTTTACTACTTTTGATTCTTTGTTAGTTACAAAAGGGAAAGAGCCTTGTGTAGTTCTAAAGTCATATTCTAAACCTTTTAGTTTTTCATGTATAAACTCTTCTACACTTTCTCTAGTTGTATTTGTAGAGTTTCTTACATTGAACATCAGTTTAAGTTCATTTGGTGTTACGTTTGTAACTTCCATACCACCTCTTATATCTGTTATAACCATCTTACTAGGTGCAAAGTATTCATCTCCATCATCTAGATTATGTCCAGCTATTTTTGGCAATATTGAAGCAAAATTGTGTACAGGATTAATACACTTTTCAGGATACGCTGCATGTCCTTGTTTACCTTTAATTGTAATATATCCGTTTATACTTCCACGTCGCCCTACTTTTATTGCATCTCCAAATACATCTTCACAAGTTGGTTCAGCTACTACTGCGTATTGTGGTATAAAGTCTATCTCTTTTAGATGTTCAAGCATTTTGATAGTTCCATATGTTCCTTCTCCCTCTTCATCAGAAGTCATAAGAATACTTAGTGTCCCATCAAAATTTTGGGCGTGTTTACATGCATAAAGAAAAGCAGCATCTCCACTTTTCATATCTTGTGTTCCTCTTGCTGTTATTACTCCATCTATAATATCAGCTGCAAAGGGATCTATATCCCAACCTTCTCCAACGGGTACTACATCTATATGCCCTGCAAAGCATAAATGTTGAGGATTATCATTAAATTTTTTATAGTAGAATCTATTTTTTACACCCTCCATATCAACTTTAATACAGTTCCAAGTATCACCTAAATACTCTTCTATAAAATCAAAAGCTCCATCATCATCAGGTGTAATTGATTTAAATCTTAATAGTTTTTGAAATAATTCTATAATAGTCATTTATATCCTTTTAATTACGCGATTATACCTAAATAAAAGAAAAAAGCATTTTAAGACTTAATGAGATTAAGAGTAAAGCAAATATTTTCTTAACTATTCCAACAGGTAAAGTATGTGCTAACTTTACACCAATAGGTGCTGTAAGATAACTACAAATTGCTATAAAGAAAAATGCAGGTAAAGATACAAATCCTAAAGTATAATGTGTCAAATCAGTATTACTCCACCCATTTATAATATATCCCAAAGTTCCACTAACTGCTATTGGAAAACCTATTGCGGCACTTGTACCAATTGCTTTTTTAAGTTCTACATTTTGCCATAAAAGATAAGGTACAGTTAAAGAACCCCCACCTATTGAAACCATAGCTGATATTGCACCTATTATTGTTCCCGCACTAAATTGAGTTTTTGAACTTGCTAGTTTTCTACTTGGTTTTGGTTTTTTATTTAAAAACATCTGTATAGAAACGTATGCCATAAATATAGAGAAAAATACAGCAAGATAAAAAGAACTTAATATTGAAGCTAAAAATGTAGCCAAAAATGTTCCTATTATAATCCCAGGAGCCATCATCTTAAATACATTCCAAAGAACGCCACCTTTTTTATTGTGAGCTCTAAAACTTGAAACTGAAGTTATAACGATAGTTGCCATGGAAGTTCCTAATGCCATATGCATGATATTTTCTTGTTCCATTCCTTGCATTAGAAATATACCAGTTAGAGATGGTACTATAATTCCACCACCTCCAACACCAAGCAGACCCGCTGCTACTCCCACAAAACAACCTAGTAAAATATAAAGTAAAATTGATTCAAAACCTAGCATAAATAATCCTAATAATAAAAAGGATTATAGTATCACTTCTTTTCTTATAAAGTAATAGCAAACTTTACTAAATAAAACCCTCCAAATATTAACCATAAAAATAAAATAAACGCTAAATATATAGGTTTTGCTCCTACATTTTTAAACTTATCAATACTTGTTTCCATACCTAATGCACTCATAGCCATAGTAAGAGCAAAAGTATCTATTGCATTTATAGTGCTTATTGTAGTTAATGATAAAAGGCCAAATGAATTAAAACCAACTACAACTATAAAAAAAACAGCAAACCAAGGAATAGTTATCTTAGCTTTTGCATTACTTGTTGTATTTTTTGCACTTTTTGCCAACCAAATAGATAATACTATTAAAAAAGGAGCAATCATCATAACTCTAATCATCTTAACAACTATAGCATCAGAACTTGCAACACTCCCTATAGCATTTCCAGCTGCAACCACATGTGCTACTTCATGTATAGTTGCTCCTATATAAACTCCCATTGTAGATTCATCCAAAGGTATTAATCCTGCTTTATATAAAAAAGGGTATAAAAACATAGCTATAGTTCCAAACAACACAACAGTTGACACAGCTATTGCACTTTTATATGGTTTTGCATTTATCACCGGTTCAGTTGCAAGTACAGCTGCTGCTCCACATATAGAACTTCCAGCACTTGTTAAGATTGTTGTTTCTTTATCTAGTTTTAAAAATTTAACACCTACAATGTACCCAATTATAAAGGTTAGTGAAACTATTAAAAAACTTATAATAATACCATTTAGACCAACCTCTTCTATACTTTGAAAAGTCAATCTAAACCCATATAAAACAATCCCTGTTCTAAGAATAGTTTTTGTAGAAAAAACAATCCCAGCATGCCATTGATGTGGAAGTTTGTTTCTTAAAGTATTAGCATATATCATACCAAGAACTATACCTATAATAAGTGGACTAATACCCAAAGATTTAAAAATATGAAACTCTGATAAAAATGTAGCCGCACAAGCAAAGAATGCAACAAATAAAATCCCACTAAATGTATCTTTCCTATTCTCTTTTTTAAACATAATAAATCCTCCAAATTTTTATAAACCAAAGTATATCACTAAGGATTTTATTTGTAAAATATATTATTTTTAATATAATAATAAATATTTTTAATAAGGATACTATTATGACACTCAAAGAACTAAACTTTTTTTATAAACTATGTGATAATCCAAATGTAAGTCAAATAGCAAATGAGATAAATATAAGTCAGTCAGCAATTTCACTAGCTATAAAATCTTTAGAAGGAAAATTAGGTGAGAGTTTATTTGATAGAGTTGGTAAAAAACTTATTTTAAATGAAAGAGGTAAATACTTTAAAGAACTTACCTATGAACATTTTATAGCAATATCAGATTCAAAAAATATATTCAAAAAAAACAAACTTGCTGGTAAACTAAATATAGCTGCAAGTAAAACTATTGCAAACTATATGATGCCAAATATTTATTACACTTTTTTATCTAAATACAAAGATGTAAAACTTGATATAAACTCTCTTAACTCTTCTATAATTGTAGAGCAAATACTAAATGGTAAACTAGATATAGGTCTTATAGAAACCTCTTTTGATAATACAAATATTGTAAAAGAGAAACTTATAGATGATGAACTAATTGTTGTAACCAGTGATAAAAATGCCCCAAAAGAGTGTTTTATAGATACAATAGATAAAAAATGGATCTTAAGAGAGAGTGGTTCAGGTACGAGAGATATATTTATAAATAAATTAGGAGATTTAGCAAAAGATATAAATATATTTATGGAACTTTATGAATTTGATGAGATAAAAAAGATTTTAATAAAAAATAAAGATACGATAACAGCTATATCAAAAGTTGCAGTAGAAGAGGAATTAAAAACTAAACAACTTTTTCAAATAAAACTAAAAAATATTGATTTTAAAAGAGAGTTTCATCTTATTTATAATAAAAATAAAAGCAAAAATAAATTATTTCTTACCTTTAAAGATTTCATAGAATCACAGCTTATTAAAAATCAATAATATACAGAAATTGTTATTTATAATTAACTTTGATGTGTTATAATCATATGTATATGAAAAGGATTACTTATGAAAAATAGTAAACTACTTATAACAATATCGTCCATTCTTTTAATCTATACTATTATTGGTTTCATAGCTATTCCAAAAATTGCTAAACCACAAATAGAAAAAATTATTAATGATAGCATTACTCAGAAAGCAACTATTGAAAAAATCGAATTCAACCCATTTTTACTTAAATTTTCAGCTTTTAATTTAAAAATTTCAGATAAAAAAACAACTACATTTAGTCTTGAAAAACTTGAAATAGATTTCTCACTTATTACCTCTTTAGATGAAAAACATATAAATTTTAAAAATTTAGAATTAAAAAATCCATACATAAATATTATTGAAAATGAAGATGGAAGTTTTAATCTTGAAAAAATCATTAAACCTACAAAAAAAGAGATAAAAGAGAAAGATGATACAAGTACTAATATAAAATTTCAAGTTTTTAAAACAATAATAAAAGATGCGAAAATCGATTTTACAAAACTAGAAAAAAACAAAAAACCTTATAAGTTAAATATTAGCAATTTTAATTATACTTTTTATGATATGGGGACTTTTAAAAATATTTTAGCTTCTCATAGTCTACAGCTAGATATAAATAACACCAGTAAAATTATTATAAATGGTGGTCTTAGACTCTCACCTTTTGAAATGTATGGTAACGCAAAAATTATTGATTTAAAACCTACTCAATTTTTATCATATAAAGGTGATTTATTAAATTTCAATATTGATGATAGCGCAAATATAAATCTAAAGTTTGGTTATAAAATCAATACAAAAGAAAATTTAAATCTTGAGATAGATAATGCTATATTTAATTTAGATAATTTAAATATTACAAAAGAGAATAATAAATTGGTAAGTTTAAAGAATCTAAATATTGATAAAGTAAATTTTGATTATCCACAAAACACTCTTAGTATAAGTTCTATAAATCTTAATAAGTTAAATTCAAATATTAAGATTAATAAAAATGGTGAAGTTAATTTTAGTAATCTTATAAATAATTCTACTAATAACTCAAATACTAAAGAAAATGGAAAAACTACTCAAAAAACTATACCTTTTACTATAGATTTAAAACAATTTACCATAAAAGATTCTAATTTATATTATGATGATTTAAAAAATAGTTTAAATCTTGCTACAAACAATATTGACTTTAAACTTGATAATTTAAATTTTAAAGAAGATAAGTTACTTTTAGAAAATGGTTTATTAAGTAATGCAAGGGTTATATTTAATCAAGGAAATAATGATATAAAAATAGATAAGCTATCTTTAGATACAAAAAATTTAGAGTTGATTAACAATGATATTAAACTTGCACTTGCAAAATTAACAATCTCTAAATTATCAATGAAAGATAAGAAAAATAAACTAAATCTAAACTCATCAAAAACAAATATTTCTATCTTGGATACTTCATTTGTAAAAAACCAAATTGATATTAGAAAACTTTTAATAAAAGAACCATCTATATTAATGGTAGATAAAAAGAATAATCAAACAATTAAAGCAAAAAATATCAATATAAATATAGATAAAATATTTCAAAAAAATAATCAATTAAAAATTGTTAAATCTTCAATAGACAAACCCAATATTAATATTACACTGGGAAAACAGATAAACAAAAAAGAGGAAAAGTTAAAAGTAAATACTCCAAAAGAGATAAAATCTACTAAAAAAAGTGATTTTAACTTTGATATTGGTCCAGTAAAAATCAATAATATGAAAATGACTTTTGAAGACCAAAATCTTCCAATTGACTTTAAAACAGATGTAAGTGAATTAAATGGTCAATTTTCAAGATTTAATTCAAGTAGTTCAAAACCTACTAAATTAAAATTGGAAGGAAAAGTTGATAAATATGGTTATACAAAAATAACAGGTACTGTAGATATAAATGATATAAAACTTCTTACAAATACAAATATTCTTTTTAAAAATATTGCTATTAAAAACTTTACCCCATATTCAGGTAAGTTTATTGGTAGAGAGATTGATGAAGGTAAATTAAATCTTGATTTAAAATACAACATAAAAAAATCAGACTTAGATGCTACAAACTCAATTATAATAAGTGATATAAAACTAGGAAAAAATGTTGAAAGTGCTGATGCTGTTAATTTACCACTAGAATTAGCAATCGCTTTATTAGAAAATTCTAATGGGGTTATTGATATTGATTTACCCATAAAAGGAAATGTAGATGATCCTGAATTTTCAATAGCACCAATAGTTTGGAAAGCATTTACAAACTTAATTTTAAAAGCGGTTACTGCACCTTTTGCTCTACTTGGAGCATTATTTGATATAGATGAAGAGAAACTAAAAACTGTACAGTTTGAGGTAGGTAATAGTGATATTATTGCTTCAGAAAGAGAATCACTTGATGCCATTGCAAAAATATTAAAAGAAAAAAATAAACTTGCTATTAACATAGAACCTATATATGATGAAATAGAAGATAAAAATGCTCTTCAAATTATAAAAGTAAATGAACTTATAAAAAAACAAATGGCTAATTATTCAAAAGGTGATAAATATAAACTTGCATTGGAAAAACTTTATATAGATAATAAGTTTGAAAAGAGCTTAGAAGAATTCAAAGAGTTATTTATATCTAAAAATAAAGAGGGAGAAGAGATATTTGATAATGAAAGTTATCTTGCAGAAATAAAAAACTTGCTAGCTAATAAACAAATTGTATCAAAAGAAGAACTATTAGAATTAACTCAAAAAAGAGTTAACTCACTTAAAAAATATTTAGTTAAAACAAAAAATGTTGATGAAGATTCACTTAAAATTCTTGATATAAAAGAGGGAAAAAGTTCAAAAAATAAATGGATAAACTTTAAACTTACTGTTAGTACAAAATAAAACTATTATAAATATAGATTATAATAGTTTTATTTAAATTTCTTATAATAAAACTTCTGTTATCATTTCATTAATTTATAATTTTAATAACTAAAACTAATAAGGAAACGATATGAATAAAATTTATTATATTTTAATAGCTCTTGTATTAGTTTTTTTTGGATATGGAATAATTACAAAGAAAAACAACGATCCTTTAAAAAAAGAAAAAAGAGTTCCATGCCAAAAAACAACTACAACATTTGAAAAAATTGCGAATAAAAAACTCTCTAATAAAGCTGTTGAACTTCTTGAGAGTGGCAACTTTATTATAAAATCAAGAATAGAACAAGCAAGTTTTATGGAATCAAAAATCTTAAACTATATAAATGTAGAAAAAGCTGATGAGATATTACTTTCTGTACTAAAAAAATATCAAAAAGAACAAATAAACAAAAATGACAAACTTATAATTGATTACTATATTCTAGAAAATGATAAAGAAGATACAGGTAAAAAAGGTACTAAATGTAAACTATATGCTGGATATTTAGTATTTGAGTTTAAACTAGAAAATAAATTAATATATAAAATTCAAACAGATTATATGAAAATGGATACTTCAGATATACCTGAACGTATGGATTGTGTAATCAAATCATTTATAACATTGAAAGGATAATAATGAAACAAAAAATTTTTAAAGAAAAATACCATATATTTGAGATTGAGTTTACTAAAAGTGAATTAAAATATTCTACAGTTGATGAGATTATTGATGAATTAAAAAAGAAAATAGATGCTAATGAAATTATTGCTTATATTGCAACCTTTAACCAATATGACCATACAGTTAATATCAAAGGTGATATTAATCCAGCTATTAAAGAAGCTAAAAATATCGTATTTTGTTTTGGTAAAGAGATACCAACACCTGAAGTATTAGCTGTACGCCCAAGATCAATTGGAATAGTAGAACTTGAAGATAGTTTTGTCGTAAACTTTCTTGAAGCACCAAATGAACAAGCAAATGTTGCAATGGAAAATATTGTTAAATCACTTATAGACTAAAAGAGTTTTCTCTTTTAGTTCAATTCTATATACACTTAAATATTGCAGGTTTATTACGATATAACCTTAATATACATACATTATGTGCTGTTATCGTCTAAATATCCACATTAAACATACATAAAAAGCATATCATAAACTTAAAATTTATTTAAAAACCATCTCTATTTCTAATATTTTTTATAGTAATATCTACAAGATAGCTTATTTAAGGTGTTTGTAGGCATTTTGATATACGACACATATTGTGTATGTTATTTGTTGATTTTTAGGGTGTTTTATATATAATGTATATTCAATAAATAGTTATGCCTTTGAAAGGAAAAGATGACTCCTCCAATAATTGATACTAAAAGACTGTATTTAGAGAAAATCACAGAAAAACATTTAGAAAACTTATATTCATTACTTTCAAACAAGAAAGTAATGAAGTACTTTCCTTCGACTTTGAATCGTGACGAGACAAAAGCATTTTACGAAAAAATTCAGGAGAGATACCAAGATGATGGGTATTGCTTTCTTGCGGTTATAAGAAAACAGGATAAGTCATTTTTAGGTATTTGCGGTTTATTGAAACAGGAAGTTGAGAACGAGGTTCAGACCGAAATAGGTTACAGGTTTTTAAATGAATACTGGGGCAAAGGTTATGCTACGGAAGCTGTGAAAGGCTGTGTTGAATATGTAAAAGATAAACAATTGGCTGACTCTCTCATAATACTTTCTGTGCCAGAAAACATTCCTTCAGTCAAAGTGGCAAAAAGAAGTGGTTTCAGCTATCTGCAAAATACAATATTTCATGGTTTAACCCATGAAATATACAGAATAAAAATATAAAAAATACATAGCCCGGCGTTTGAGCGAAGGGGAAAAGCCCTGCCACTCAACTTGGTCGTTATACTATAAACAAGAAGGGATAATAAATGAGTATTGAATTTCCATTTGAAGAAAAATTTCTGGATTTTGAAAGTAATGAAAGAACTTTTGAATTTACAATTAAGGATGTATTTGTAGGTAAATGTATAACAGCGAAAGACTTAAATAGTCTTTATGAGTTCTCTATATGTACAACTGATGATAATCCAGCTTGGGCAATTGGAGATTTGAGAAATAAAATAAAAAATCAATTATCAATAAGATATTTACATAGTTCAAATGATACATACAACTTTTCACATGATAAAGCTAAGGGAACAATTAGTAGTGGAGGAGTTGTCATTGATGGCAAATTTATCTCATTTGATGAACTTTCATCAATGATGCAGGTTTATGAAGGTTTCTCTTTTGAACTGACAATGAGAGATTCAACTGAAAAGTAGTATAACAAATCATTGGAAAGAAAAACGAGGGTATACTTGCGATTTTAAACTTATAAATTGTAAACTAAATTAAAAAGTAGAATTGAACAATCAAGTGGATTCTTCCCTCGTTTTCAATTCCACCGTTAGGTTTAAAAGCTTACAAAGTAAAGTTACAGTAGGATATTATCTTATAAAGCAAATGGTAGGAATAGGATGTCTCAAAAACTAGGAAGACTTAATAAAATAAAGATAAGCGGCTACAAATCTATAAAATCATTAGAACTTGAACTAAGACCCCTTAATATACTTATTGGTTCCAATGGTGTTGGTAAAAGTAATTTTATTAGTTTTTTCAAATTTATGAAAAAGATATTGGATAAAGATTTACCTACTTACACAGCAGAGCAAGGGGGAGCAAATAAAATATTGCACTTTGGTAAAAAATCAACCTCTGAAATTTACTTTGCATTACAATTTATTCCTAATGGTTATAAAGCAACATTATTACCAACAGTAAATGATAAATTTATTTTTAAAGAAGAGTTTACTTATTTTTTTGGAGATACTATAGGTTATCAAGGCGGTACAAAATCTTATACTTTAAACAATAACGGTGGAGAAAACTCAAATTTACCAAACAGACCCCATTCAAGAACATCAGAAGGACATATTGTAGGTTTTATTCAAGACTGGAAAGTATATCATTTTCACGATACAAGCTCTACGGCAAAAGTAAAACAAACTTGTAATATAAATGATTGTACAGTACTTGCTCCCGACGGGTCAAATATTTCTGCATTTTTAAGATGTGTTAGAGAATATAATGAAAAATCTTATAATCAAATTGTAAAAACAATACAAAGAGTTGCACCATTTTTTCAAGACTTCATTTTAGAACCCGAAATAAATAACAAAGACACTATAAAATTAAAATGGAAGCATAAAGGGACTGATGAATATTTTGATGCTAACGATTTATCAGATGGTACATTAAGGTTTATTTGTCTTACTACTCTGCTCTTACAACCTAATTTACCAACAATTATATTATTAGATGAGCCAGAGCTTGGACTACATCCATTTGCCCTTCAGATTTTAGCTGGAATGTTTAAGAAAATTTCTAAGAGAACCCAAATTATTGCTTCAACGCAATCTGTTACTCTTGCTGATAATTTTGACATAGAAGATATTATAGTTGTGAATAGGAAAGAGAACCACTCTGAATTTGAAAGATTGCAAAAAGAAAAATATAAAGATTGGTTGGAAGAATATAGTCTAGGTGAAATGTGGCAAAAGAATTTAATTGGTGGAGTACCTACCTATGATTAGAGTTGCTATATCTGTTGAAGGTCAAACAGAAGATGAGTTTTGTAAACAAATTTTAGTTCCATATTTTAGAAATCATGATATTGAACTAGTTTCAATAATAGTAACTACAAAAAGAAAGAAATGTGGAACTAAACATAAAGGTGGCTGTATCAATTTAGATAGAATTCAAAGTGAACTCACAAAAATATTACCAAATTTTGATTATGTAACAACATTTTATGATTTATATGGGTTTGATATTGAAAGTACAAATACAGCAGAAGAATTAGAAAATAAAATAAGTGAATTATTTAATAATAATAGAAAACTTATACCGTATATACAAAAATATGAATTTGAAACTTTACTATTTAGTGAACCATCATATTATGAAGAGTATTTTAGTGATTCAAGTGCAAAAACTGAAATTGAAAGTATCATCAATAGTTGTGGAGGTGTAGAGAATATAAACAATTCAAAAGAAACAGCACCATCTAAAAGGATTGATAAGTTTTTTGATAAATATAACGAGCAATATGATAAAGTATTTCATGGTGCAAGTATCGCCGATGATATTGGACTACCTATAATATTAGAAAAATGTACTAGATTTAAAAATTGGATAGACACTATAATAAACCTAACAAGTCAGAGAAACTAACAAGGCTATACTGTGGTAATATCAAATTAATAAGTAAAAAGTAACTTTTAATATAGTTCAATTTTTACTTTAAATTATCGCCTTGAAGTTTACTTCAACCGTTAGGCTACAAAATACAAGGAGTCGATATAGTGTCTATTTCAACAATAAGTAACTCAATTATTAGAATACAGAAAGAAATTGCAGATCTTCATCATAAAATGAGTTTAGAAACTAAAAAAGAGCTAGATTGCAGTAATAGAATCAGTCAAATAGAAAACAGTATTACTAAAAATACAAGTTTATCTACAATAAAAAGTAAAAATACAGAAATTCAAAGAAAACGAAGTGAAATATCTAAAATACAAATAAAAAAAGCAGACTTTCATAAAAAAATTTCTGATAAAGATGGAAAACTATTAAAATTAAAACAAGACTTAGCAAAAGAAGAAGAAAAAGAACGTAAAAAACAAATTGCAAATGATGAAAAAGAAAGAAAAAAGTTACTAGATTTAGAAAAACGACAACAAAGAGAGCAATTATCATTTCAAAAACAATTACAACAAGAGATACAAAATACAAATAACATGTCAATTGAAATTAATCAAAAAAATGAAAATATCAATACCACTCTTAATAAATCATTACTAACTACAGAATATGACTTATTCATTTCGCATGCTTCTGAAGATAAAGAAGAAATTGTTAGACCATTAGCTGAAAAACTTAAAGAATTAGGTGTTAATGTATGGTACGATGAGTTTACATTAAAAGTTGGAGATAGTTTAAGACAAAGTATAGATCATGGACTACGCAAATCAAAATATGGTACTGTGATTTTATCATCTACATTTTGTTCAAAGAGTTGGACTCAATATGAATTTGACTCCATGGTTACTAGAGAAATGAATGGTCACAAAATGATTTTACCTATTTGGCATAAAGTAACAAAAGATGATGTAATAAATTTTAGTCCAGCATTGGCAGATAAAGTTGCTTTAAATACATCATTAAATAGTATTGAAGAAATTGCAAAACAATTATCTGAAGTAATTTTGGATAAATAAGCATAATAGAATACAGCACATATATAAAGTAAGGAATAAAAATGGATTTTGATAAGTTAGCTTATCCAGAAATAATTTATATAGATGGAAGTGAACATAAAGGATTCAGAGATATGTCAAAAGGGGAAGTTAGAATTCCTTATAGCGATGAACCAGATGTTGGGATAGGAGATATAATTGCTCAAAAGTCAGGAAAAAGAGAAATTAATCTAAAAGTTGTTGATGTTTCATTTCTTCATGGTGGTACATTAAATGTTGGTACAAAACATCCTAATTTACTTACTCTAAAAGTTGAAAACACTACTGCTCAAGCTCATATTTCAAATAAAAAATCATCAACTATTAATATAGGCTCAATTTCAGGTGAGCAAATTCAAGTTGGTAATCACAATTCACAGATTACAAATATAAGTTTTCAGCAGTTAGTTGAGCATATTGCAAAAAGTGGTGATGATGAGGCAAAGGCTACTTTGAAAACCCTTTTACAAAATAGTAGTGTAGCTAGTTTGATTGGGGCAGGAGCATCTGCTTTATTTGGATTATTATAAATTGCATAACAAAACCTTGGAGAGAAATAAGTTACCCTTGCGGGAACTTATTTCTCAAGTCAAACGTTCAGCAACCTCTAACTTTGTGAAACAGAAACACTCATTGTAGTTTTCCTTGTTCCACAAAGTGTTCAAAAAATTAAAATTGAAAAATCCCATAAATCTTAAAGAAATATGGAACAAAAGATGTAGCCTTTCAAATCATAATGGGATATTTTACCCTATTTTTCTTCAAGCTTTGCATCTGCTTTGATTTGCTCAAGTGCATAAGTTAAATCAAGTGTTTAATTCATTGTTCAATCCTTTAGAATAAATTCTATCAGACTGACACAAAATTTCTAACACTCCCTTGAATATCTTAGTTACAATAATCAACATAACCTAAAGAACAAGCTTTTCTAAAATAAATATTACTTTTAGCAATATCCTTTTTAACTTTTTTGTAAGTATCTCCTAGTTTAATACAGCCTTCTGCTTTTCCATCATTACAAGCTTTCATAAAAGAAGAAATCGCTTTATTTTCATCATAGTTTTTAAACTTTTTATTTATATATATTTCTCCTAAAGGGATACATTCAGAAGAAAAAACTTTACAAGCTTTTTTATAATATTTAATTGCATTTTCAAAATCATCATATTTTTTATACATACTACCAATTGTACTACATACCAGTAAACCTACCATACTATTTTTAGTACATTCTTTTTTCATATCTTCTAATATTCTATAATCTTCTTTTTTACTTTTAACTTTATCAACATAATCAAGCATCACACAAGCTGTATGCTTTTCTCCTGCATCACAAGCTTTTTGATAATAATTTTTTGCTTTTCTTAAATCTTTTTGGAATACTTTTCCATTTGAATACATCCTTCCTAATTCAACATAAGCAATTGGATAATCTAATTTAAAAGCTTTATCATATAAATAAATCGCTTGAGATATGTTTTTATGAACTCCTTCTCCTGAAATAAATTTATTAGCTAGATTAAAACAAGCTTCTCCATATCCATAATCACAAGAATATTTATAAAACTTAATAGCTTCATAAAAATTCCTACTTTCTTTATCATTTTTTATTTTTCTTTCAATTAATCTAGCAATATTAAAACAAGTTTCCCCATTACCATTTTTACACTCTATTTTTTCAGAAGAAAGATTATCATTACTATAAGCATTAGTTACAAATAAAATCAATCCAATAATAAATCCAAGTCTCTTTTTATAATTAGATATTGTAATTAAATACATTTTCAATTCCTTAAATTGTGCATAAGATGAGAGCTTGATTTTTGACATAAATAGCCTTATATAATTTTATTGATTATATAAAACAACTAGTTAAAGTATTATAAACTCTTTATTTCTATTTATTAAAAAAATAAGCATTTTTTACTTTACAATTTAAAATAAAAAAGTTAATATCTTTATCTATTTATAAAAAGGTAAAAAATGAATAATATAATTGATTTAAGAAGTGATACAGTAACAAAACCATCAAAAAAGATGAGAGATATTATAAAAAATGCAAATGTTGGAGATGATGTTTATGGTGAAGACCCAAGTGTAATTGAACTAGAAAATAAAATAGCAAAAATGGCTAAAAAAGAAGCAGCTGTTTTTGTACCAAGTGGAACACAATCAAACCTTTTAGCTTTACTTAGTCATTGTCAAAGAGGTGATGAATATATTTGTGGGCAAGAAGCTCATATATTTAAATATGAGGCAGGTGGTGGAGCTGTAGTTGGTTCTATTCAGCCTCAACCAATAGAGTTTGAAAAAGATGCTTCTTTAGATTTACAAAAAGTAAAAAGTAAAATTAAACCAATTGATAACCATCATGCTAGAACAAAACTTTTATGTCTTGAAAATACTCACAATGGAAAAGTTCTTGATTTAAAATATTTAGAAAAAGCATCTAAGTTTGCAAAAGAAAACAATCTTTTACTTCATCTTGATGGGGCAAGAGTATTCAATGCAGTTGTTGATTTAGATATAAATCTAAGTGATATTACTAAATACTTTGATTCCGTATCTATTTGTTTATCAAAAGGCTTAGGTGCACCAGTGGGTTCAGTTTTAACAGGTTCAAAAGAGTTTATAAAAGAAGCTAGACATTATAGAAAAATGTTAGGTGGTGGTTTAAGACAATCTGGACTTTTAGCTTCAGCTGGACTTTATGCTTTAGAGAACAATATCAAAGATTTAAAAAAAGACCACAAATTAGCTAAGTTGTTAACAAAAAATCTAAAGAAAATAGATGCAATAAAAATAGTATCAAATGACACAAATATGCTTTTTATAGAAGTTGAAGATTCAGAAAAATTAGTCAATTATCTAAAAGAAAAAAATATTCTAATCTCAGGATATGGAAAACTTAGAATTGTATTACATAGAGATATTTCAAAAAAAGATATTGAAAAAGTTATAGAAGTATTTAAAAGTTATTACACTAAGTAATAACTTTTAATCTTTTTTAATTAGGTTATATGTAGGGAATGGTATATTTATATTATTCTGTTTAAAAGCATCATAAATTGCCATATTCACTTTATATTGTGTTTCAAAATAAAGTTTTGTAGGAGCCCAATATCTAACCTCTATATTTATAGAAAAATCTGCAAACTCTTTTATACCCATTTGAGCTTTTGGTTCTTGTGAGATTTCATCAAACCCTTTTAAAACATTTGAAATAACATCTATGGCAAGTTTAGGATCGCTATTGTAATCTATACCAAATACAGATTCAACAACCCTATTTTCAAAAGAGTTAACTAAAACTTCACCAATAATATGTTTATTAGGGATTGTAATTTGTTCACCATCTTCTGTTGAAAGTATAGTGTAAGCAAGTCTTATCTCTTCAACTACACCATTTACACCCTCAACACTAATAGTATTTCCTACAATAAAAGGTCTTCCTATAATAATTGAAAGCCCTGCTCCATAGTTTGATAAGGTACCTTGTAAAGCTAAACCAGCGCCCAATGAAGCTGCACCAATACCAGCTATAAATGGGGTAAGAGTTATTCCAAGTTTACCAACAGCAATAATTGTAACACCAATTATTAAACCAAACTTTACAGTATTTACTATAAATTTAGTTAATGTAACATCTAACTGATTTCTTTCACAAACAACCTTTACAGCAGCAGAGATTTTATTAGCTAAAAACAAACCAATTATAAATACTATTATTGCACCAATTATTTGAAAACTATAATTAACAAAAAATTCAATAATTATGTCATAAAACTTTTGTAAACTCTGTAACTCTTGTTCCATTTTAAGCCTTTATAGTTGAATCACTTTTGCCCCAAATCCACCTTGACTTGGGTGTGCATCTGTATACCTTTTAACTTTTGGATGTTTATCTAAAAATTGTTTAACGGCAAATGAAAGTTTTCCTGTACCAATTCCATGATAAACTAAAACTTCATCAAATCCTGCAATTAATGCATCAGAAATAAATTTATCTAAGTTGTCAATTGCTTCATCTGCACGTTGACCATGTAAGTCTAACTTTACATGTCCTGTATTTGGTTTTTGAACTGTTACAGAGGATTTTTGTTTTACTTTAGGAATATTTCCACTTCTTTTTAAATCTGATAACAATACTTGCATCTTCATACCTGCATCATTTTCTATAAATGCCTTTTTACCCTTTATAGAAACAATTTCACCTTTTGAACTTCGATATTTTACTCTGTCCCCTACTTTTAAATCAGCTTCAATCTCTTGCACTTTTTGTGTTTTAATTGATTTTGCTTTTTCATGGGCAATATTTAGATGTTGATGACCTTGAGCAATTTTTGCTTTTATTGCTTTTTTTGCTTCATTTCTAGCATCTTTATACTCTTTATGAAGTTTAGATTTTTCTTCAAAGATTAATTCATCTAAAGACTCTTTTTGCTCTTTTATATTTTTATTAAGTCTTTCATACTCAGAAATTTCATATTCAAGTTTTTCAATCTTTTTCTTATACTCAATCTCTAAAGCACTACTCCTTTCAATAAGTTCATTTAACTTGTCTTTATCTTCCCCATAAACAACTTTTGCTTTTTTGATTACATTATGTGGAATACCATATCTACTTGCTGTTTCAAAAGCATACGATTTACCAATAGTTCCTTGTAAAAAGTCATATGTTGGTTTTTGGTTTTCTTCATCATAAAGTGCTGCTATTAGTTCAACATCATCATTGGCTGCCATTAGTGAAGCCAATCTTTTATGGTGAGTTGTTATGATGATTTTAATATCTTTTTGTATCAACTCTTCGATAATAACTTTAAATAATGAAGCTGCTTCATCTGAGTCAGTTCCCAATTCAATCTCATCAACACCTACAATAGCACTTTTTGAAGAGAAAAGTTTAGAAAACTCAACCATACGACCAGCAAATGTTGAAATATCATTTTTAACACTTTGAGGATCATCTAATACAGCTGTAATCTCTTTAAAGGTTCCAACTTCAGTATTTTTATTTGCATAATATGGAAGTAAGTATTTTGATAAAAGTGTAGCTGCTAAAATAGATTTTAACATCATAGTTTTACCACCGGCATTTACCCCTGTAATCATAACAACTGATTTAGAAAAATCAATTGTAATTGCTTTTGCATCATGAAGTGCTGGATGTTTAAACTCTACAAGTTTATTTTTACCTTTTTTATTTGGTAAAATAAAGTTTTTATCTCCCATTTTTGCAAAGAATAATCGAGCTTGATAATGATCAAACCTGTCAAACTCTTTATTTATAAATTTTAAAAATAGTAAATTTTTTTCAAATAAAGAACTTACCTCTTTACAAACTTTTAATAAAATCTCTTCTTGCTTATTGATTAAATCACTTTGCTTTTGTTTTAAAGTACTAACACTATGTGGAACAACATAAAAAAATCCTGAGTTTGATCTATTTATTACTGTTGCTTTTAGTATATGATTAAAACCACCTCTAACTAATATACACTCTTCTTGATTTATATAATGAACTTGAGAATCAACTAAATAACTTCTTAGTTTTGATGAGTTTATAATTTTGTATAAATTTTGTTTTATCTCTTGTTTATTTCTATAAATAGCTTCACCAATAGCATCATAATCTTCATTTATACCAGATTTTAAATTTGATTTTTCATCAAAATAGTTACATATATTTAAAACTTCTGCTGGAATAACTATTCTATCTATCCATTCAGCAAGTTTCCCTTCAAAGGAAAACTTTTTTAAATAGTTAAAATAATCAATAATCTTTATGAACTCATATATTTCATATATTTTAAGCACACCTTGTTTTTGTATATGTAATAAAGCATTATCTAAATTTGCTACTTTAGGAGGCTCTTTTAAATCGAAGTTTGATAACTCATTAATAAGTCTAAAATGAAGGTTTATATCACCTTCCATAATGATAGATTTTTCTCTAGCTAATAGTTTAGAAAAAGAATCTATATAATCTAATAAATCTAATTTTTTAAATATCTCTTGCATTTAGATATTATATCTTACAAATGATTAATATGTAACTAAATATAAAAATAACTATAACCTATAATAAGTATTAATATTTAATATAATCATACATATAAACTTAAATTATAATAAAAATAATGATATTAAAGTTATTTTGTAATCAAAATAATATTTAATTAAGATATATTTCCATCCTTAAAATTATTTTATAATAAAAAAGGTTTAAATTGAGTAAAGAAATTTTATTAGATAAAAAAACAATGATTGTTTCTGAAACAAATAAAAAAGGAATAATCATCTATGCAAATGAAGATTTTTGTAAAATATCTGGATATACAAAAGATGAATTAATTGGAAATCCACATAATATGGTAAGACATAAAGATATGCCCCAAAAAGCATTTAAAGACTTATGGAATACGGTGGAGAAAAATATGACTTGGAATGGCATAGTAAAAAACAAAACAAAAAATGGAGACTACTATTGGGTCAATGCTACTGTATTTTCTTCAGAAGATGGATTAGGTAATAAAAGATATATATCTGTAAGAGTACAACCTACAGATGATGAAAAAATATTAGCACAAAACTCATATAATGAACTTCTTAAGGAAGAAAATGTTTTCAATTAAAAATAACAAACAAGATTTACTTTTAGAAGCTTTAGACAATATAGAGATGTATATAAATGATGATCTAAATAAAATTAATATAAAAGATAATACTTATAGAAAAAAAAATCATTTGATTATGAACAAAATAATAAAAATTTCTGAACTTATTCAATCTAAACAAAATGAAGATTTATTAATTTATGGGGAAATAATGCTTTGTACAGAAAAGCTATCAGATGGTTTTACAGAAGATAGAATAACAAAAACAACATCAAATAATAAATTAAACTATATAGCAAAATCAATCAACAATATGTCTGAAAAACTACAAAAATCTTTATATACCATAGATAAAAGATTAGAAGAGTATTCAAATCAAAACTTTTTAAACTCTATAGATGAAAATATGTTTAGAGGTGGAGATTTAAAAAAATTAACTTTAGGTATTAATTCATTAAAAGAAGAGATAACCCAACAACTTAAGACAACATATAGAACTAGTCTTGTTTTGCAAAAAGAGTCTGCAAGATTATTAGAAAACTCTACTCAATTATCAACTTCTACAACTCAACAAGTAGCATCATTGGAAGAGGTATCAGCTGCATCTGAAGAGATTAGTACAACTACATCTAGTAATACAGAATTGGTTATACAAATGTCAAAATATGCCCAAACAGTAAAAGAATCTATTACAAAAGGGATGGATTTGGCTTCTCAAACAGTTAAATCAATAGATGATATAAATGAATCTACTAATGCAGTTCAAGATGCTATAACAATAATTGACCAAATTGCATTTCAAACAAATATTCTTTCATTAAATGCTGCAGTTGAAGCTGCAACTGCTGGTGAAGCAGGAAAAGGTTTTTCAATTGTTGCTCAAGAAGTTAGAAACTTAGCTAATAAAAGTGCACAAGCAGCTAAAGATATAAAAACATTAGTTGAAAGTTCATCTCAAAAAGCTAATGTAGGTAAAAATGCAGCAGATGGGATGATAAACGAATACAATAATTTGAACTCTAATATTAATGAAACAGATAAACTAATCACTCAAGTTGTAAAAGCTTCAAAAGAACAAAAAAATGAGATTATGCTTATAAATAACACAATTTCACAAATTGATTCTCTAACCCAAAAAAATGCCTCAATTGCAGAAAATGTAAAAAATATATCTATGCAAATGAACAATATTGCAAATAAAAATGTTGAAATAATATCTAAGTCTCAATTTAAAGGAAAAGAAAACCTTAAAATAAGAGATACTCCTTTTGATAACAAGTATAATGGAAAAGAAAAAAGAAAAGCTTAAATTATATTAATCTCAAATTTTATCCTTTTTTGATATTATAAAAAAATAAAATTAAACTAGGGAAAAAGATGTTAGAAAAAAAAGGTTCAATTTTTACAGTAAGAGAAGATTTAAAAGTTTTTGATTGTACAATCAGAGATGGTGGATTAGTAAATAATTACCATTTTAGTGATGATTTTGTAAAAGCACAATATGAGATGTGTGTTGCTGCAGGAATTGATTATATGGAGATTGGGAAAAATGTATCTCCTACGGTTATGAGTGAAGATGAATATGGTTGTTGGAACTTTTGTAAAGAAGCAGATTTAAGAAGAATTGTTGGAGACAATGATACAAATCTTAAAATTGCAGTTATGGCTGATGTTGGAAGAACAATAAAAGAAGAGATTCCTCCTAGAAGTGAAAGTGTAGTTGATATGATTAGAGTTGCTACTTATATTCACCAATTACCAGAAGCAATTGAATTAATTGAAGATTTTCATGCAAAAGGTTATGAAACTACATGTAATATAATGGCTATTTCAAAATCTTTTGATGATGAATTAGACCAAGTATTAGCACAAGTTGAACAATCAAATGTTGATGTAATTTATATAGCTGATAGTTTTGGTTCATTTTATCCAGAACAAATCAATAAATTAACAGAGAAATATCTTTCTTTTGCTGATAAATCAGGGAAAAAAGTTGGAATTCATGCACACAATAATCTACAATTAGCATATGCAAATACACTTGAAGCTATGATTTATGGTACAAGTTATTTAGATGTAACGGTATCTGGTTTAGGAAGAGGTGCAGGGAATTGTCCAATGGAACTTTTAGTTGGTTTCCTAAAAAATCCAAAATATAAATTAACTCCTGTATTAAAATTTATTGAAGAGTATATTATTCCACTTGAAAAAGATCTTGATTGGGGTTATTCAGTTCCATATATGATTACAGGAAAATTAAATGAACACCCAAGACCGGCTATGAAAGCTAGAGATACTGGTGATACAGAATATGTTAAATTCTATAACAAACTAACAGAAGAGTATAGTTAAAAACTATACCTTCTTTAAAATGTTACAACATCTTCATTTAGAAGTGTTTCTACTGTATCTAAAGCGTTGCCTGGTAATCCAACTTTTAACTCATCTCTTACATTATAATAATCTAAACAAGTACCACAAGATAAAATTTTTACACCTTTTTGCTCAAGTTCTTTTAAACTATTTAATACTTCATCTTCATCTTTTGAAGTTGTTAGTAAAACTGCACTATTTACACAAATAATTTTTTCTGGTAAATTTTCTTGTTCAGTCATAGCTTTAAGAAAACCATTGATTAAAATAGATCCTAATTCACCTTCACCTATCTTATTGGACTTTAAAAATACTGTTTTTTTATTTTTTGACATAATTTTACTTTTATTTTATTATTTAATATTTGAAAGTAAATCTTCTAACCAACTCTCTGCATCTTCGATAGTTTTAAATCTTTTTGATTTTGCAACTTGATCTTGTCCTTCATAAAATCTTACTCTAATTCCATCTTCTACATGATCAATTTTTGTTCTAGTAATCTTTGCCATATTAAGATAAACTCTTTCATTTAGCTTTACAAACATATGTTCCCCTTTTTGGTTAAATTATTTTTACTATTATACAATTTTTTTGGTAAATAACTAGTATAAAAACTAAATCCATTTTATATTTTTAGTATCTATATTAACGTATATATTATCCCCTGGAAGAAATCTTTGTTCTTGCATCAAATCTCTAGTAACTTTACAATTAAAACTTATATCAGATATTGTCAATTGTACTAAAAGATGTTCTTTTGAATTTTGTTGTTGTATTGAAGTTACTATTGCTTTTAAGCTATTATTATTTATCATCTCTTCACAATTCACTCTACAAATATCAATATTACTTGAGTCTATCATTGCAACTGAATCTCTTTTTTTAGCTTTACTATCTAAGATTTCCAATTTTTGTCCATCTGTAAAATATTTTATTAGATTTCCTTCATTATTTTTATCCCAAGGAGCAAACAATAAATTTACACTTCCACTATCAATTAAATGTCCTTGAAAAAGAGCTATTTTTTTATCACAAATATGATTTAACCAATTGTGGTCATGACTTGAGATTAAAATAGTTGTATTCCATCTTTGTTTCGCACACAAAATTGCTTCTTTTATAAGTTGGGCAGAGTTTGTATCTACTCCAGTAGTTGGTTCATCTAAAATTAAAACTTTTGGTCTAAGTATTAATCTTGCTGCTAAGGCAACTCTTTGGGCTTCTCCACCTGATAATTGACTCCATTTTCTTTTTGAAAAGGATTTATCTAAACCAACTAAAGATAAAGCTTCATTTACTTTTTCTTCAAGATTTTCATTTATATTTCTGATTTTTAATCCATAAACTATATTATCAAAAACTGTTCTTTTTAATAAATATGGATTTTGAGGAACCATAACGATACTTTGTTTTATATCATGACTAATAGCTTTTTCATCTAAGCCATTAAACAATATTTGTCCATTTGATTGTTTTTGCATAAAAGACAACAATGAAAAAAGTGTAGATTTACCACTACCATTTGGACCAAAAAAACCTATAATTTGATTATCTTCCAATATAAGTTTATCAATACTTAATACTTTTCTTCCATCATAAAATTGTTGAACATTATTTAATTCGTATAAAACACTCATTATTGATTCCATTTTCTTCTAAGTATTGATAAAGATATATTTATCATCAATGCAATTGTGATTAAAACTAAACCTAAAGCTATCCCTGTAACAAACTCACCCTTACCTGTTTCAAGTGCAATTGCTGTTGTAATTGTTCTTGTATGGTATTTAATATTTCCACCAACCATCATAGAGATACCAATTTCAGTCATAATTCTTCCATAAGCTGTCATTGCAGCTGTCATAAGACCAAATCTAGCTTCTATTAAAGTTGCTGTTAATATTTGCTTTGAACTTGCTCCTAAACCCTTTAAAGAAGTGTAAAGTCTTTTATCAACTGCTTCAACTTGTGTTGCTGTTAATGCAATAATAATAGGAAGACCTAAAACAATCTGTCCTATTATTATTGCTTTTTGTGAAAAAAGTAAATCGAAACTACCAAATGGTCCAACTTGAGATAACATAGTATAAGCTATAAGTCCTATAACTACAGTTGGCAAAGCTAATAGTGTATCAACTATAGTTCTTATTATAGATTTTCCTGGAAAATTATAATAACCTAGAAAAAACCCTAAAGGTAAACCTATTAATAAACTTATTACTAAAGACCAAGAAGAAACTACAAGAGTAGTTGAGATTGCAGAATATACACTCTCATCTACTGATACTAATAATTGTATAGCTTCTTTAAAACCATCGGTAAATAGATTCATTCTTTTTTAATTTCCTTATTTATCAGCGTTTGGAATAAATAGTGATTTTCCTAATAATCTAAAATCACCAATAAATTTTTGAGTTTCAGCACTTACAATCCAGTTAGTAAATTTTGTTGCTAATTCTGGTTTTACATTTGCACATTTTTCTTTATTAATTGTTATAACAGAGTATTGATTAAATAATGTTTTATCACCTTCAACAACAATCTTCATAGTGTTTTCATCACCTTTTTGTGATTGATATTTAATCCAAGTTCCTCTATCTGTCATAGTATAACCACCCTTTTCAGCAGCCATATTAATAGTTCTTAACATACCTTGACCAGTTTGTACATACCATGATGCTTTTTCAGGTGCTTTTTCAATTGCACTTTTCCATAAAGATATCTCTTTTTTATTTGTACCTGAGTTATCTCCTCTTGAAAAGAATTTAGCTTCTTGTGAACCGATTTTCTTCAGTGCTGCACTTGAAGTCATTCCAGATACACTTGCAGGATCCGTTTTAGGACCAATAATCACAAAGTCATTGTACATTACTTGTTTTCTATTTACACCATAACCTGTTCCAACAAATTTTTTCTCACTTGCAGGTGCATGAACAAAAAGGATATCAACATCACAATTTCCACCCATTTTTAATGCTTTTCCTGTTCCTGTTGCAACCCATTTTAAAGTTGTACCAGTATCTTTTTCAAATTTTGGTGCTAAATAATCTAAAAGCCCTGTATTATCTGTACTTGTTGTAGTTGCCATCATTAAATCATCTGCATAAATACTTGATGCTAATACAGCACTTAATCCTAATGTTACTAATGTCTTTTTAATCATAAACTTCTCCTTATATTTGATTAATTAAATATATTTGTTTGTTCATTTAAATATGAACAATTAAACTTAATCACTCGAACCATCTCATCTTCTTTTGTTTCAAATCTTTCTGGATTAGTGACAACAATACAATTACTCTCATCTAGAACAGTAATCATTCCTGAACCATATTTGTTGTTTCTTGTAACTTTGAATTCTCCTTTATCACAAGATCCAAGTACCACATTTACTCGTCCTTGTTTTGTATTAAATTTTTGTTTATTAACTGCAAGTGTAATATCATGATAAATATCTTTGCAACCTTGAATTTTATTTAAAACAGGTATTGCAAAAAGATGCATATTTACCATTGCTGTTAAGGGATTTCCTGGTAAACACATTACAAAAGTATTTTTCATTTTACCCATCATAATAGGTCTTCCTGGTTTAATATTTACTCCATGAAAAATAGTTTCTAAACCATTTTCTAAAAATGCACGACCAACAAAATCTGCATCTCCCATAGAGATACCACCTGTAGTTATAACTACATCATATGATGCTAAATTTTTAACAAATATAATTGAATCTTCTAAACTATCAGGTACTACACCAGTGTATGTAGCATCGAAACCTTTTTCATTTAATAGGGATATTAAAGCATATGAATTACAATTATAAATCTCATCTTCATTTGCAAATTCCCAAGGCTCTTTTAACTCATTTCCTGTAGATACAACTGCAATTGAAAGTTTTTTATAAACTTTTATTTTAGTAATACCTTGACTTGCTAAAACTGCAATCTTACTTGAAGTTATTTCTTCACCTTTTTTAAATAAGATTTCATCAACAGCTTTTTCTTCACCTTTAACTCTTAAGCATGAGCCTTTTTTAACTTTTTCATTAATAGTAACTTCGTCATTTTCAAAAGAGATAACATCTTCAATAGGAATGATTGTATCTACATCAGATGGAACTTTTGCTCCCGTCATAATCTTATAACACTCATTTTTACTTAAGCAAGCTTCTACATTATCACCGGCAAAAATTACTTTTTTAACTTTTAAAGTTTTACCTGCATCATTTGCTTTTATTGCAAAACCATCCATTGCTGAGTTATTAAAAGAAGGCAAATTTTTTACGCATACAATATCACTAGAGATTACTCTTTCTAATGAATCCTCTATATTTACTATCTCAGTAAAATATGTAGAATTAGCATATTTTAAGGCCTTAGATAGAGCAATATCGAAATCTAAATATTGTTTAATCATTTAACATCCTTATTTGTCTATATTTTTTTGAAATTGTTTTTACTATTTTTAAAATCTCTTCATCATTTAATTCTTGAAAAAAACTAAGAGACAATGCCCATCTTGACTTTGATTCTTCAAATCCCATCTCTTGAATTATTCTTGAGGGTTTAGATAAACCTAAAGAGCAACCCTCTCCATTGGTTACAAAAATATCACTTAACGCAAGTGTTCGAATAATTTCTCTTGCTTTAATATTTTTTAAACCAAAATGTAATGTATAAGATAGTGTTTTATTTGAATCTACAAAGAAATATATATTTTCTTGAAACTCCTCAACTAATAAAGCTTTAAACTTCTCTTTTATGTTTGTAATTGGGAAAAATCTTTTTATAGCTTTATCAATTTCAAATATAGAAACTGTATCAATTTGGGCTAAATATTGTTCTTCAAATAATTCATTATGAAATAAAACTGAAGAAAATGAGTATCCAGTTAATTTATACGAATCTAAAATTGCAATATCACAATCTCTAAAAAATGGAGTAGCACTGATATTTGATATAACTAAAGCATTAGTTTTTTCCTTTACTAAATCAATATCAATATTTATGTAAGTATCTACAATATAAGGTGAGATAAAAATATAATCAGCTTGAACAATTTCATTATAATCAATTATTCCATCTTTTTTTATAGATATAAAATCTAAATCGAAACCAAGATTCTTATATCTTATTGCAGCATCAATAATAGCTTGGCTTTCGCCTTTAGATACTAAAATTTTTCCTTTTAATTTTAACATTAATGCCAAAATACCATCATCACTGAATCTAAATGAATATAAAGAACTAAATCCAAACTCTTTTTTCAGCCTATTTATCTTTTCTTCAACAAAATCATTATTTTTCAGCGTTTCTAAAGTGTTGCTAGCCAAAAAAGTTATATCTTCAACTTTTGGATATTGAATATAGTTTAATTTATACATTTTCATTATCTTTCGCACATTGAATTATGTTTTCATCTTTCTCTTTAAAAAGTTCTTCAAACTTCTCTTCTGAAAACTTTTGAACCTCACTTCTAAACTTTTTAAAATTTTCTACTAACTCTTTTGCTTTTGGTGTTAATACAGTTCCACCACTGTTTCTACCTTTATTTACGATTACTAATTCATCATCAATATATTCTTGTAATATTTTGATATGTGTCCAAGCTTTTTTATAATTCATACCAACTTTTTTTGAAGCTTCAGAGATTGACCCCGTTTCATCAATAAATTCTAAAATCTGTGCTTTCCCACCACCAAAGATTAAATTACCTTCTGAGTCCTCAATCCACATTTTAATTTTTGATTTCACGTTTTCCCTTTCTCTCTCTAAAACATCCAAGTTGACAATGAGTCACTTCTATATCACTATTCTTAACTGTATTTCCTACTCTTCTTAAACTACTCTCTTGAGCAATAAACCAAAGAGTTTTACAAGAAACATCTCTATCTTGAGTAAAATTTTGCTTAATTTTGCTATAAATTGCTGTTTCAGGGTCTTGAAATTTTATTTTTCCAAAAACACCCAATTCACAATTTGTAATTTTTACTCCTACTCCTTTACAAGCATCTGACATATCAATAGGCTTTAAGCCTATAAGTCTAGATACTTTAAAAGCTTTTAGGCAAGATAACTTCCCATCATTATCAAGATTTGTTAAAATTAACTCTTTTTGAGTTTCATCTAATTCAATCTTTTTTTGCATCTTTCCCATTTTATTATCCTATTACTCTTCCTGAATGAGTATAGATATTCATCTTCTTTCCTCTTGCAAAACCTATTAATGTAAGACCATGCTTATGAGCTGTCGTAACACCTAAGTGTGTTGGTGCAGTTCTTGAAACTACAATAGGTACTTTATGCATTACAGCTTTTACTACCATTTCTGAACTAAGTCTTCCACTAACAAAAAGAACTGATTTTGTAGTATCTAAACCTTTTAATTTACACTTACCTACAACCTTATCAATTGCATTGTGTCTTCCTATATCTTCAGCTGTAACCGTGGTACCATCTTCTAAATAAAGCATAGCCTTATGTACACAACCAGTTAGCATATATAGTTCACTATCTTGATAAAATTGTTTTATTTCACTACTTATAACTTCTGGACTAATCACAAATCTAGTTTGGTTAAAAGGTATTTGAACTTGCCCTGCAATATTACCTGTTACTCCTCCACCACATCCACTTACAAGAGTTTTTTCTTTATATAGGTTTGTTAAAGAGTCTTCATCCACTGCTGCTTTAATATCAACTCTTAAACCATCTTCACTAATAGTAATATCATCTACATCATCAATAGATGAAATCACATTTTCACTCATTAAAAATCCAATTGCATGAGCTTTTTGGTCAATAGGGATACACATCATTGAAATTGCTTTTTCTCCATTTAGAAAAATATTTAATCTTGATTCTTCAATTGTAATATCTTCTACTTCAGCAATATCATCGCCATTTACTTTATCTATAATTACTTTTTTTAAATAATTCCTATTTTCCATTTTCCTCTTCTTTAATATGTCAATTTTGCATATTTTAATAATTTTTTTAAACAGTCCCCTTATAAAAGAGGACTAATTTAAATTTTATTATTCTCTTTTAATTTTTTATAATATGAACTATGAAGAATTTCAACTTCTTCTTCCTCTTTATCCCCTGTAATCATAGAGTGTATTGCACCTTTAATTGCAAATACAGACATATAAATATGTACAAAAAATAAAGCTGCTACAGCCATACCTAAAATATTATGTATAATTGCACTTAATCTTAAGAAATCTATTTGTGATAAACCAAGTTGAGCAATTATTTCAAGTTCAAAGTCTTGGAAATACATCGCTGCACCTGTTGCAATCATAACAATTCCACCAACTGTACAAAGCCAAAACCACATTTTTTGACCTGCATTAAATTTACCAGCTGGTATTGGGTCTTTTCTTTTATTTAAGTAACCACCCATAATCATCATCCATTTAATGTCGTCAGATGTTGGTAACATCTCTTTTAACCACATCAATAACATAGGAATTACTGCTATTGCAAAAAATACAGTTGATATAGCATGCAACTCTTTACACACTCTAACAAACTCTCCCCCACCAAATGTTGTACCAAAAATCATTACAAATCCTGTTGGTACTAACACTATAAAAGAGAATCCTGCAATCCAGTGTATTATCCTATGAAAAATCGTAAATACATGAATCTTTTTTCTATCATGTGAAAAAATCATAGGTCCAATAATTAAATAGTGTATTAAAAATACAGTAGGGATTCCTAATATAATTGCTAAAAACCCTAAAGAAAAATATTTACCTTGTAAAACAGTAAACCATTTTCCAAGTTCTAAAGATCCCTCTTTATCATAAGCTAAAATGTTTGGCACTAAATCTTTACCCCAAATTGCACTATCAGCATTAGCACAAAAAGCTAATGTTGATAATGTTAAAAGAGTAAGGATAATATATTTAATTTTCATTTTAACTCCTACTACTTAGAACCGTATGCCGTAGACCAACCATATGGATTTGTTTTAGGTCCGTGACCAGCAGATAATACTCTTTGTCTATAAATATTAGCTACTTCAGTTGCGTCACCTACTAATAATGCTTTTGTTGAACACATAGCTGCACATACAGGAACTTTTCCTTCAGAGATTCTATTTTGACCATATAATTCTCTTTCATGTTCACTATTTGTTTCAAGTGGTCCACCAGCACACATAGTACATTTGTCCATAGCTCCTTTAGTTCCAAAAGCTCCATCTTGTGGAAACTGTGGTGCACCAAAAGGGCAAGCATATAAACAATATGCACATCCAATACATTTTTCTTTGTCATGAAGTACAATTCCATCTTTTCTTACATAAAAGCAATCAACAGGACATACTTGCTCACAAGGTGCATCAGTACAATGCATACAAGCAATTGATAATGAATATTCTAATCCTTCGATTCCCTCATTCATAGTAATTACTTTTCTTCTGTTTATTCCAGCTGGAAGCTCATGAGCTTCCGCACAAGCAACAGAACATCCGTCACAAGAGATACATCTATCTTCATCACAATAAAATTTTAATCTAGCATTTTCTACATTACTCATCTCTCACTCCTTACGCTGGCTCTACTCGGCATAATCCACCTTTAGTCTCAGGAATCTGAGTAATGATGTCATAACCATAGTTAGTTACTGTATTTGCACTTTCACCTGTTGCATAAGGTTTTGTTCCTGCAGGATATTTGTGACTCATATCTTCCCCTTGGAAAACACCAGCAAAGTGGAATGGAAGCCAAACTCTATCTTCACTAACTGCATGAGTGTATTTAGCTTTAACTTTAATTTTTGTTCCTTCTGGAGAATGAATCCACATCATAGAACCATCTCTAATACCCATTCTTCCTGCTAAATCAGGATTAATTTCACAAAACATTTCAGGTGTTAATGCAGCAAGATATTTACTTGCTCTATTTTCCATACCAGCACCATTCATATTTACAAGTCTTCCTGTTACTAAATTTATTGGAAACTCTTTAGACCAATCTTTTTCTGTTTGTTTAGAAACATATTTAGTATCAACTCTATAATGATCAGCTTTATCAGCATAAGAAGGATATTTCTTAGCTAAATCTGCTCTTGGAGAGTGTAATGGCTCTCTATGCATTGGAATTTGATCTGGGAATGTCCATACTTTTGCTCTTGCTCTTGCATTTCCATAAGGTGCGACACCAGCTTCCATACATTTTTCAGCAATAATATTTGAAGTATCAACTTTCCAGTTTTTACCAATTCTTTTTTTCTCATCTTCTGTTAATTTGATTCCAAGAACCTCTTCAATATTATCTCTTGTAATTTCTGGATATCCATTTGGATTTGCTGAATCTTTTGGTGCACTACCCATTCCCGCTAATTGAGAAACTCCATCATGCTCCAATCCAAATCTATTTCTGAATCCCATACCACCTTCAGCAACACTTCTGTTGATGTTATAAAGAATTGGACTTCCACCGTGTTTTTCTGTCCAACAAGGCCATGGTAATCCATAATATTCACCTTTCATTTTTCCATAACCTCTACCTGAGATTTGGTCAAACATATGCCAATTTTCAGTATGTTTTTTAATTCTTTGAGCTGTCCATCCTGTAAGACCAATAGTTTTAAGTGTTCTAGCTATCTCATTAGTAGCATCTTCTGGCCATATGAAGTCTTTTTTATCACCTCTCATAGCAGCTGTATATTCATCATAAAATCCTAATCTTTTAGAAATATCAAAAAGAATATCATGGTCTGTTCTTGATTCATACATTGGTTCAACTACTTGAGTTCTCCATTGTACAGATCTATTTGTTGCAGTTACTGAACCTGAAGTTTCAAATTGAGTAGCAGCAGGTAAAATAAATACATCATCTTGCTTATCTGTTAATACAGCAGCTTCATTTACAAATGGATCACAAAGTACTAGCATATCAAGATTGTCAAGACCCTCTTTGATTTTTGCTTGTTGTGCAACAGAAGTAATACCATTACCCATAACAAAAAGTGCTTTTAGATTTGTTCCACCATTTTCAATTGCATCATTACCATCTTTTCCATCTAATACACCAGCCCACCATCTAGCAAGTGTGAAACCTTTTTTATTCATCCACTCTTTAGCTTTGAACTGACCTTTTAGCCATTCATAATCAACTTTCCATTGTTGTGCAAAATATTTCCAAGAACCATCAGCAAGACCATAGTATCCAGGTAAAGTATGTGATAAACAACACATATCTGTAGCACCTTGAACATTATCGTGTCCTCTTAAGATATTAGTTCCTCCACCTTCTTCACCCATGTTACCAAGAGCAAGTTGTAAGATTGGAGCCATTCTTGTATTTGATGAACCAATAGTATGTTGAGTTAAACCCATAGCCCAGATTAAAGTACCTGGAGTGTTTTTAGCATATAATTCTGTGATTTGTAATAACTGATCAGCTGGTACACCTGTAACATCCTCAACCTTTTCAGGAGTCCACTTTTTAGCTTCTTCCATAATATCTTCCATACCATAAACTCTATCTTTGATGAAACTTTCTTTGTGCCATCCGTTTTTAAATATGATATTTAACATACCGTACATAAATGGAATATCTGTACCAGGTCTTATTCTACAGTAATGATCCGCTTTCGCAGCAGTTTTCGTGAATACAGGATCAACAACAATAATTTTTGCATTATTTCTCTCTTTTGCTTTCAAAAAATGCCCAAAACCAACTGGATGGTTTACTGCAGGATTCGCTCCAAAGATAATAATTGCTTTCGCGTTTTGGATATCTCCAAGTGAGTTAGTCATAGCGCCATAACCCCATGTATTTGCCACACCGGCAACTGTTGCACTATGTCAGATTCTAGCTTGATGATCTATATTATTTGTCCCATACATTGCAGCAAATTTTCTGAAATAATAAGCTTGCTCTGTACTCATTTTAGCTGATCCAAGGAACATTGTAGAATCAGGCCCTACAGTTTCTCTTAAGTTTTTCATCTTGTCCGTGATCCTTGTTAAAGCATCATCCCAAGAGATTCTTTTCCATTTTCCTTTTTCTTTTACCATTGGATGTTTAAGTCTAACTTCAGACCTAACCATATCAATCATATCAGCACCTTTACAACAATGACCCCCAAGTGAAATAGGATGGTCTTGTGCAACCTCTTGTCTTACCCAAACACCGTTTTGAACTTCAGCAATAATACCACATCCAACTGAACATGCAGTACAGATAGTTTTAACTTTTTTTGAACCAGGAAATGGATTTTTAACCTCTTCCTCTGTAGCTTCTCTAGTTATTCCATCATTTGCCAAAGCGCTTGTAGCACCTGCAGCAGTAGCAATTGCAGCCATTTTAATAAATGCTCTTCTCCCTACTTTTGCATTCAGTGCTTCATATGTACTTTGTGACATATAAAACCCCTTTGACTTTTATATCTATTATAAAGCTTGTTTATAAAACTCTTCCCAAGCTTTAGACTTTTTGTATAGAACCTCTTTTTTAGGAGAGTGTCCTACAACAACACCGTTAGAGTCTGCTTCTTTTGACTCCGAACTGTTAGCAGCAGCTAACGCAGTGGCACCCACAGCAGTAGCACCAACAACTATTGCAGTTTTCTTAGCAAAATCTCTTCTACTCTCTTGCATAGCTGTCTCCTTTGATTGTGATTAGTCCCGTTTTAATGAGACTCAAATAAAACAAACACTTTTGACTTATTTGAATTTCATATACTTTTAACTAAATATCTTCCTCAACATCATAAGTTACAAATACTGGACAAGCTTCATCTTGAGCATTCTTTGGGCCATTAGCTTTCATAGCTTTATTTCTTGCTCTTCTTGCTTTTTCCTCTTCTGAGATATCATCTTCTATAACATTAGGAATAATTTTAGTTCGTGCCATAGGTCTTGAAACTTCTAAATACAATCTTTCAAACTCAATAAATGCTTTTAATACAACAACCACATCTTTATATATATTTGAACTTTCATGTTCATATAAAGCCTTTGAAAACTCATCTACAAACTCATTTAATATTGATTCAAAAATACAATGTATTGTATTTTTATATTCAGAATTACCTTTAACTTGTAATTCACAAAGTTCATTTAATACTGTAAATATAAACCCAATATTATCTTCATAATCAGAGTATTGTTTTTCATCTCTTCTAATTTTTGTTTTTGCTAAAAAGTTTTGCATTTCAACTCTTTTTTTACCACTTTCTACCCCTTCATGATAATATGAAGCAGTAGTTCTAATCTGTGAAGTTTGAGGATTATCAAAAATATCATCATACTCTTGTAGTAACAATATATTTGAATCGTTTTGAAGTTTATTTGAAATGTTTTCTAAGGCATTTGCTGATGTATCATTTAAAGGGTTTTCTTTTAATACATTTATTAAATTTAATAAATTAAAATATCTTTCTACATCTTTAGTATAAACAAAAAAACTACTAAAAACTTTGTAGTAAATTGCTCTTGCTTTATTAATCTCTTCTTCTCTCATAATTTCCTCACAAAACATATTAAAAATAAAACTAAATAAGACATTTTTTGTCATATTTGTCACAGTTTTATTTTAATAAAAATTAATTTGGTAAATTTTTATTTACCCTAATTGTAATCTATAAACTTTAAATACAACTTAGCTAACATCTCAGTAATAACACTTTATAATGGTATCTCGAGAGTTAGTGTTAAAAAATGAAACATATTTATTGTTAAATTTTATTGACTATTTTTTTACAGATTTTTTACAAATTTTAAAAGTTTTTTTTACTATTCCCTATTTATCATATTTTTAAAAATATGCTATTTTTGCATATTAAATTTTTCTATACATTTATCTTAAAAACTATGTTTTTTAAAATTATTTTTTGATAAATATTAAAAAGTTTATAAATTTTCTAACAAGAAATAAAATTTTAATTAAATATTTAAAAAAAATATCTGATTTTTTTAAATTTTTATGTAAGAATTGTGTATAAGAGATTCCTCAATAGGATTCTCTTATAAAGATACACCTTGAGGATTATTATATGAGCCTTTGTTTTCCATATAACTTTTCATCATTATTTTAGGTTTGCAGGTTTCACAACAATAAAGTGTTCTTTCTTTAATTGGATCATTTGCAAAAATTGGAGACATTATCGAAGCTATTTTCTCAACTGATTTTTTAGTTGCAAACTCTTTTCCACACTCTATACAGGCAAAAAGTTCATCTTGAGCTAAAACTTCTTCTTTAAACCAAGTAGGATTTAGTTTTATTATATCTTGCTCAATAGTTAAGCAATCTTTTTCAGGACAACTTACTTCACAATAACCACAGGCACTACAAACTGAAGCATTAAGTCTTAATGTATTATCACTTGCATCTGCAAATAATGCATTAACATTACAAGCACCAACACATGAAAGACATAATGTGCATTTTGATTCATCAACTTTTACTTGAGCATAATGAACATTTTCACCAGTTTTAACTATACCTAAATCTTCATCTTTTACAATATTTGATAATCTTATCGCAAACTGCTCTCTTTTGTTCATTTCCATGTTACTAAGTTTATATTTTGAACCTTCAATAAAATCAACTTTTTTTAAGGCTTTTACTAATTCATTTTGATCCATTGCAACTATAATTGCATCTTTTTTATATTTTGCTTTATATATTTGATTTAATATAGATATTGAATCTTTGGTACCTTTTGATAAAAAATCAGTATAAAATACAATTTGTGAACCTGATTCTTGTAAAAGTGTTAAAAGTGTAGATTCATGTAAAAATTTTTCACCCTCAATTTTAAAAGGCAAGACATCCTCTTTTAATTTAATATCTAATGATGAGATATCCATTTTATCTGGAATTATCAAAGGTATTTGGTCTTCATAGAATCTACTCATATAAGATATAGTTTCTCTATTTGATGGAGTATAATCTATTGCACCTGAAGGACAAATAGAAACACATCCCCCACAACCATGACAATCTATTTGTGAAAACTTAAGATGTCTATTTGATTCATCTTTTTCAATTGCTACTGTAGGACATACATCCGCACACCTTCCACAAATATCTTCTCTTCTTTCATGATATTGGCAAATTGTTTTATCATAAGTTGTAAATTTTTTATATTCATAGTTTGAAATATTTTCTCTTATTTTTGCTAAAACTTCATCTACTGAACTCTTTAAAGGATCAAAACATCCACTTTGTTTAGTTCCTAACTCTTTTTCATCAAACCAGATTATTTGGTCGACATTTAAATTTACATCTTTCCCATCATCATTTACGATAACTGTTAAATTTCCTATATGACCATTTACATCTTTGATAATCTCTTCTTGAATATGAAATAGATCAAATTCATTTGATGCCAAATGTTTTAAAAGTTCATTTTTTTGTTCATTATCACAAACTAATAAAACCTTGTTTGAAACTTGCTGAGAATAAACCATATCTTGTGCCAAATCAAATCTAATAGCATTTACTTCATAAAGTTTTTCAACATTTTTAATTTTTTTAGAAAAAGAATCTTTACTATGATTTATATAAAAATCTATTTCATTTGCTACTAATTCAGTATTTGTCATACTAACATTTGATACAATAAAATTATCATCTTTGTAGTCAATCAATTTATTGGTTACAACAATTGATTCAGGAAGGGGAAACTCTATTCCATTTGGATTGTAGTATAAAAATTCCTGCATAACCTATGCCTTTGGTAAAATATTATTTACCAATTTTAGTTTTAAAATACTTAGTGTTTTATTAAATTAAATATTTATTCCACTATTTGATATAATAAAATATCTTTGAAGTATCTATATAAACTAGTCTATAAAAAATAAAGGAAAATTGTTGTTTAAATATATTTCTGCTTTTATATTAATAATAATCACAATTTTTTTTATATCAAAATTAAATATTTATACAAACAAAACCATTATACTAGGTAGTTCATTACCTAAAACAGGTATTATGAAAGAATGGGGAAGAAGTGTAGAAATAGGTTCAAATGCTTATTTTAAATTTGTAAATGAAAGAAAACTTTTGCCCGATGGGAAACAAATAAAACTTGTAACACTTGATGATAAATATGAACCAGATTTAACTTTAGAAAATACAAAAGAGTTTCTAAAAAGAGATGACCTTTTTGCTTTATATGGTTATGTTGGCACACCTACAGTAAAAAATATTTTACATATTGTAATTGAAACAGATATCCCTTTTATTGCTCCATTTACAGGAGCTTCTTTTTTAAGAGATTCAAAGTATAAAAATATTGTTAATTTTAGGTCATCTTATAAAGAGGAGATACAAGAAATTATTAACTATCTATATGATATTAAACATATAGATAAATTTGCTGTATTTTATCAAAATGATGTTTATGGGGAGGAAGGATATATTTCCTTAATCTCAGCATTAAAAAACAAAAATCTCAATTTGGTTGGAGAAGGTACATATAAAAGAAATACTTTATCAATAAAACATGCATTTAAAGAGATAAAAAATAGTAAACCTGAAGCTGTTTTAATGGTAGGATCATATAAAGCTAACTCTTTATTTATAAAAAGAGCATTAAAAGATGAAGATTTAAAAAATGCCATATTTTGCAGTATATCATTTAGTGATTCTAATGAAATGATAAATAACTTGAATAAAAAAAACTTAGAAAATATAATTTTTTCAGAAGTTGTACCTAGTAATAATAATTATGAGATTGATGTAATTAATGAATATAAATATTTAATGAAAAGATATTATCCCCAAGAACCCTTAGGTTTTATATCTTTAGAATCTTTTCTTATTGCAAAAGTTACTGTAGAAGCTTTAAAAAAAGCAAATAGTTCTTTAACTTATAAAAATTTCTTAGATCAGATAAAATATCATACGAGAAATGCCATAGAAGGTATTCCTTTAAAATATAACAATACAGAACTATTAAATAAAACATATCTTTTTAAATATAAAGATAATAAATTTGTTGAGCTTAAATATGATAAAAAAAACTAAATTTAAATTAAAAATTTTCAGTAAATTATTATCAACATTTTTCAAATATTTTGATACTCTATCTTTCTCATATAAAACATATTTTCTTAGTTTTATTATTGCTGGAGGAATGATAATAATCATACTTTTATCACAAATTTCAGTTTACACTTTAAAAAATGATTTTGATATTCTTTTTACAAAAAGAACAAAACCAATTATTCAATTAGAAAACATAAAAGATACTTATAAAATTAATATTTATGATACTTTTTATGATATTCAACACAAAAATATAGCTATTAATGAATCAAGGGATATTCTAAGTTTAGGTCAACAATTAATAAATAAAAGTTGGAAAAACTATAAAGAAAATTCACTAACTAATATTAAAAGATCAAATATATCAATTCTTACTAGTAAATTATTTAGTATAGAAAACAGTTTAAATAGTACAGTTTTACATAAAAATATTGTATTAAATATAAATAAAAAAATAGAAAAGTTACACCGAACAATTAATCACATAGTAAACCTTTTAGAAGATGAAAATTTTATTGATGCAAATACCGAAATAGATACTATTTATTCTAAGATAAACTCTGTAAATATCTATATTTCAAATTTAATTAACTATGATTTAAATCAAGCAATAGTTGAAAGAAATAGAACACAAAAAATATATAGTACTCTTACAACATTTTTAAATATTTCTATAATATTTGTATTTGTTTTTTCTATAGCTTTATCTTTAATAGTTATCAGTAACTTTAGAAAACTACATTTTGGTCTTGAAGATGCGGTAAATGAAAAAACAAAAGAGTTACAAGAATTAAATGAATCATTAGAAAAAAGAATTAAAATGGAAGTTACAAACTCTAGAAAAAAAGATTTGTTAATGTTCCAACAATCAAAACTTGTAAGTTTAGGAGAGATGTTAGGAAATATTGCCCATCAATGGAGACAACCTCTTGGTTCTTTAATGATGATAATTCAATCCTTTCAAACTAAAATGGAATTGGGAAAATTATCTTATGATTTTGTTGAGAAAAAAACAAATGATGCTATATTATTAGCTGAAAACATGTCAAATACTTTAGAAGATTTTCAAAACTTTTTTAGTCCCAATAAAGATAAAACTATATTTAGTGTAAAAAATTGTGTAAAACATTCTATTGAATTATCAAAATATATCTTAGAAAAAGAGCATATAAAATTAAATCTAATTGTAGATAAAGATATAAAGATTCATGGTTTTTATAATGAATTATCCCATGTGATTTTAAATATGATTTCAAACTCAAAAGATGCTTTAAAAAATATTGATACTAAAAGAGTGATAAAAATTGTTGTAAAAGAATATAAAAAAAATGTTAGAATTAATGTTTACGATAATGGTGGAGGTATCAATGAAACAATACTTCCACAGATTTTTGAACCTTATTATACAACCAAATACAAAAGTGCAGGAACAGGTATTGGCTTATATATGTCAAAGCAAATTATAGAAAAGCATATGAACGGTAATATAAAATGTAAGAATGTTTATAATAAAATAGATGGAGATAAATTAGAGTTTGGTGCTTTATTTATAATTGATATTCCATTAGAAAAAAAAGGTGAAAATAATGATTGAAAGAAACTTGAATATATTAAATAACTTTAATATACTTTATCTAGAAGATGATAAATCTTTATTAACACATACTAAAGATATATTAGATGATTTTGTAAATAAAGTTTATGCAGTTAATACTTCAAAGGAAGCTTTAGAAGTTATTGAAAAAGAAAAAGTAGATGTGATAATCTCAGATATTCTTCTAGAAGATGAAAATGGTATTGATTTTTTAAGATACTTAAAAGAGGAAAAAGAGATTAATATTCCAACTATACTCATTACAGCGCATACAGATACAAAATATTTATTAGATGCTATAAAATTAAAGGTAGAAAACTATATTGTAAAACCAATTAATATAAAAGAGTTATTAAACACTATACATGATATTGTATTTCCAATTATTCAAGCCCAAGAGATTCAAAAAAACTCTAATGTGATTAAGATGATTTCAGCAGTAACAGATGGAAAACAAGTAGAGGTTATAAAATATATTGTAAGTAATTTAGATAAAGATTCTATTTTTATAGCTTCTTATAGTGATATTATGAATGAGATATCAATCTCTAAACCAACATTAATAAAGTTATTTAAAGAACTTTCTGAGAAAAAAATACTTGTAAAAACAGCACACAAAACATATAAATTTAACGAAATAGAATTAAATAAAATATAAAGGATAAACTTGAAAATTGATATTACAAAAATTGCAAATGTAATACTCTATATGCTTGAAAATGATGTAAAACATCTAAATGATAAAAAACTCTCTATTCTATTGTTTTTAATAGAATTTGAACATTTAAAAAATTTTAATGAAAAAATTTTTAATGAAAAATTTATAAAACAAAAAAGAAATCCAGAACCCGTAATTTTAGGTGAGATTTTTGATATTGTAGCCAATGGTGAAGATCTAGATGAAGATGATGAAAGATTGTATTTAATAACAGAATTACTTGATTATCTTGATATTGAGATTTTAACAAAAGAGAAATTTATTGAATTAAATTTTTTAAAAATGGAAGAGGATTTCGATAAATCTTTATTTTCAAAAGAAGAGATAGAAACAATCTCAAATATTACTAAAAAATACCAAGAGGATACTGCAAGAAAAGTTGCAAATGCTTGTTTCCAAATTGAAGAAGTAAGACAAACACCTTTAGATGAATTTATCATCTAAAGGTTATCTGTTTAAAAACTTTCCCACTCATCGCTATGAGTTGATTTAAGTACTTTTTCTTTTTTTACAGATTCTTCTGAAGTTTTATTAATATTTTTTGCTTTAACACTATCTTTACCTTTAAACTCTTTTTCATCTGCATTTTTTACAATTATTTTTGCAATAGAATCAGTTGATATTGCAATATCATTTGTTTCAGAGGCAATCTCTGCATTTTGTTGTGTTTGTTGATCAAGTTCTGCCACAGCATCATTTATTTGTTCAATACCTGATAACTGTTCTTTACTAGACATCTCCACATCAGATATAAGTTCAATAGTTTGTACAATATCTTCATTTAACATTTTATAACCATTAATCATATTTGTTGCTATCTCTTTACCTTCATCTGCTTTTTTAGTTGCATTTTCAACCATACCTTTAATCTCTTTAGCAGCTTCAGCACTTCTAGTAGCAAGATTTCTTACTTCTTGTGCAACTACTGAAAACCCTTTTCCAGCTTCACCTGCAGTTGCAGCTTCAACAGCTGCATTAAGTGATAATATATTTGTTTGGAAAGCGATTTGATCAATTACACCAATAGCTTCATTAATAGATGTAACTTGAGTATCAATATCTTCCATAGATGCAACTGTATCATTTGCTAATTTTTCACCACTATTAGCAGATTTTGTAACATTATTTGAGATTTCTGCCATCTTAGCTATATTTTGTGTATTATTTCTAATATTTCCTGTCATTTGCTCTAATGCAGCTGCTGTTTCTTCTAGTGAAGCTGCAGCTTCATTTGCACTATTATTTAATTTTCCAACATTATCTAAAAGCATTGTTGAACTATTATGTAAAGTAATACCATTTGATTTATTTTCAACAAGCATAGTTGTAATTGAATCACCAAGGCTATTTACACCATTTGCCAACTTTAATAAATCCTCTTTTATACCAGTTGTATTTACTTTATCTAAATAGTTAAAATTAGAATATTTTTCCAATACATTTAAAACATTATCTATATTATGTTCTAAATTTTCAGCCATTTTATTTAAAACATTTTTTAATTGCATCATTGCTGGATTTGAAACATTCATATGTAATCTTTGACATAAATCACCCTGTTCAAACTCTCCTAAAACATTAATTGTTTCATCAATCAATTCTCTATCTTCTTGAATACCTTTTTTAGCTTTTTCAATATTTGAATTAATTAAATCTGACATAAAACCAAACTCATCTCTACAAGTGATTTGTTTAGTCTCTACATCATTTGTTTCTCTATTTAAATATGCAAAAAAGTTTTCTAAACCTTCATTTATAAATTTCACTTTTAATACAATCTCTTTTGTAATCATACTGAAAATAAAAGACAAAATACCAAGAATGATTAATACAATCAAGCCTGCTTTTTGTGCAGAATTCATAAACTCTTCTTCTATATCATCAATATAGATTCCAGAACCAAAAACCCATCCCCAAGGAGCGAACTCTTTTACATAAGAAAGCTTTTTCTGTAATTTTTTTGTTTTTTCATCAACTCTTGAATAATGAACAAAACCTGAACCGTTTTCTTGAGTTGCCTCTACAAAAGCTTTAAACATATTAGTATTTGCTAACTTTTTACTTCTTTTTGAATCTTTCCCAAAATCGATTGCTGTAGCAACATTATAAACTTTTGCATCCATAATTTTGCCATCTCTACTTGGAGTCATTGGATGCATAACCATTTTTACTGAATCTATATTATTATCATTTATCCAAATATAATTATTACCTTGATACCTAAAATTTTTATAAGCTTCTATAACATTATTTTTTGCTTCATCTTCTGTAATTTGACCAGCTTTAAACTTTTTATACTCTTTTTCTACAAAACTATAGGATAAATCAATTACATTAATTAACTGAGTCTTTTTCTCTTTGACCATCATTTTTTCTTGTCCTAATAAAAGGATAAGTGTTAATATAACCATCGAGATTAGTGATACAATTGATACCAATAACATTTTTTTAAAAACTTTAAGATTACCAAAAAGCTTTCGCCATATTTCATACATATTTTCTCCTTGAAAAATTATCATTTGTTTAAATTATAATTTTAATAAATAATTTTAATATTCTATAAGAATTAATGTAAAAGAATGTTTAAAAGTAAAAAATTATTTTCCATTTATTGGAATTAAATATAAGTTAATTTTTTATTTTAATATAAGTTTTTCTGTAGAGATTTCAACACCCTCATAAGATGTAGTTTTTATTGTAGCTAAAATGTCATTAAGTAGAACATTATCTTTATAAATTACTTTTACTTTTTTTGTATTAAGTCTTATTGAAACCTTCTCAATCCCATCTAAAGTCTTTATAGCTTTTTTAACAGCTGTAGTACAAAGTGGACAATGCATACCCTCAACTTTTATAATTGAAACTTTTGATGCATATACAGAAAGTGAAATAAGTAGTATTAAAAAACAAATTTTCATAATTAATCCATTACATAAGATATTAATTCTGGATAAAAAAGCAATACAAAAAGTAAAATTAAAATAACCGAAAAAATCAACACATTGATTGTTAATTTTTTTCTAGGAGATTTACATATAACTTTTTTATTAAGATTTTTTATTCCCCAAAGAAAAAAAGCTATTGATAATATAGCTAAAGGAATTCTTGTATATTCTAAAGTAGTAAAATAGGTTAAAATACCACCTGATACACCAAAGAATAAAAATAAAAATGCTGGTAAACAACATAAAGTTGATAATAGTGCAGTAATAAGTGCACCAATTATCGGCATTATGACATTTTTCATATATTTTCTTGTGAAGTATAACTATATGCAAACGATTTTGCATCATAATAGTTTTGTACATCTTCACCAATTTCAGCATAAGGATATCCTAACATATTTAAAGGATATTGTGTTGGTTTAGGATTTAATACAAAATCTCTAGCATAATTAAAAGCAACCCAATTCATTTCCCATGATCCAAACATAAATTTTTTAGTCTGGATAGTTTTTTCAGACTCATTTGTTAATTTTTCACCCAACCTTACTTTTGTAACATCTGCTGGATCAGCTGGAACCCAACCTAAACCACTAATAAAGAATTCTGCTCTACAATGTTGACCACCAGTAATTTTTGCAAATCCGTTTTCATCTGCTTTTCCACAAACTTTTGAGATTTTAGATTTACCTGCTCTAATACCAAATACTTCCCTTGCTGGAATATTTGCATTTCTTAAAAGTGCAACAAATACAGAACTAATATCTGTACATTTCCCACCATAGATTTTTTCTTCAATTGCTTTACCTGCATCTCCAAGTCCACAACCTACAACACTATTATCTCTATACATTGTAGTTACTGTCCAATCATAAATTGCTTGTGCTTTCTCTAATGGTGTTTTAGCATCTTTTGTAATATTATTTGCTAAAGCAGTAATTTTTTCTGTAACAGGAATATGCTTAGTTGGCTCTAAATATACTTTTACTTCTTCACTATATGTTTCTTTGTTATCAGCTTTTGATAAATCAAGACTTTTCTGATTTGTAATAACATCAAAAGTAACATTTAATACTCTTTCTTTATCACTTTTTACCCAGTTAACATAAAGAACTTTTGTATCATAAGGATTTTTAACAATTTCTGCTTTTTCATAATTCCCATCAAATTTTATATCGACTAATTCTTGATATTTAGATGTTAATGGAATTGGAACCCAAAGTTGAGTCACTTCATTACTTGCTTCAAGTTTATAATTATTTTTGATTGTGAATTTTCTAAATCCATCTTTTATTCCAAAAGGATTTTTTTCAGTTTTTGCAAATGCAAAACTAGGGTTAATTAGCACTGTAGTTGAAAGTAGTGCTGAACTTTTAAGAAAGTTTCTTCTTTCCATAAATTACTCCAATTTGTTTTTGAAGCATATATAGTCATAAATTTCATGCATATGAAAATGTCCAACCTAATCCTTAGGTTATGCTTTATTATTTTTACTACTATAATAAATTATAAATAATAGCATACTTAAATAGTAAAATATTATTTACCATTATTCCATTTAAGCAATTTTGCTATAAACTCATGCCTAATTAGCTATATTTAAAATATTAATATTTAATTTAATTATTTCATGCCTTCAATTATTTTTTAAATTTATTAAAAAGTAAACAAAAACTTACTATTAAAGTTAATCTCTATTTAACTAATTTAAATGTAAAATTTTATAAAGATGAACCTATGGTATAGGTGTACATAAAAGTCTAGACTTACTAATCTTACAATTGTACTCCTCCATAAATTAGGATAATTATGAATAATGATGAATATAAACTAACAAAATTTGTTCAAGCTGCTGGTTGAGCTGCTAAATTAGGTCCGGGTGATCTAAAACAAACTATTAGCAACTTAGTACCATGCGATGACAGAGTTCTTGTTGGATTTGATACAAGTGATGATGCTTGTGTTTATAAACTAAATGATGAAGAAGCATTAGTTCAAACACTAGATTTTATTACACCTGTAGTTGATGACCCATATATTTATGGGAAAATTGCTGCTGCAAACTCTCTTTCTGATATATTTGCAATGGGTGCAGAAGTAAAAACTGCACTAAATATTGTAGGTTTTGATAGAAAAAACCATGAGAAAGAAGCTTTAGGAGAGATATTAAGAGGTGGAAACGAAAAAATAAAAGAGTGTGGTGGATTACTTATGGGTGGACATACAATTGAAGCTCCTGAGATGTTTTATGGTCTTTCTGTTTCAGGGATGATACATCCTGATAAAATTTATAGAAACAATGCAGCAAAGATTGGACATGTTTTAGTTTTAACAAAACCTTTAGGTATGGGTATATTAACTACAGCTATTAAAAGAGACTTAATTAGTGAATCAACGAAAAATGAAGCAATAAAAATAATGGAGTCTTTAAATTATCTTCCATCAAAAATATTAAGAGAATATGATGTAAGTTCTTGTACAGATATTACAGGTTTTGGTCTTTTAGGTCATGCCCTTGAATCAACATCAGATTTAACCTCTTTTGCAATACATTGTGGAATAGTTCCAGTTATTAAAGATGCACAAGAGTTTGCTGAACAAGGGGTTGTTCCAGGAGGAACAAAAAGAAATATGAAATATCTAGAGGATAAAACAACTATTATGTGCCCTACTTCTAAATGTTATCAAATCTATTGTGATGCACAAACTTCAGGTGGACTGTTAATTGCTATGGATAAAAATGATGCTAAAGAGTATATTAAAAAAGTTGAAGAATTAACTTTTGGTTATGCTACTATTATTGGGGAAGTTATACCTAGAGGAGTTACACCTCTTATAGTTTATTAATTGGCGAGAAGGCGTAGGAATTGAACCTACCGCGGTGTTTGTCATCAAAACCGCCGATCAGGGTTGAAGCCTGCGGTGCCCACCAGGGTCACATGCCCTCCAATTAAAATGAAATTCTACAATAAAAATATTAAAAAACTCTGAAAGGGTAAAAATGATTTTACTTAAGTCTATTCCAAAAATAGATAAATTTGTTTCAAATAAAGCATTTGAAGATTACTCAAAAACTCTTATAACTTCTATTTCAAAAGATGTCATACAAAAACTAAGAAAAGATATTTTAAATGAAAACATAGACTCATTTAATGAAGAAGAATTGATTAAAGAAGTAAAAAATGAATATAAAAACATCACCTCTTCTTCTCTAAAAAAAGTTATAAATGCTACAGGAGTAATAATCCATACAAATTTAGGTAGAAGCTTAATAGACAAAGATGCTTTTGATAGAGTTAAAGCTATAGCTACGTCATATAACAATTTAGAATATGATTTAAAAGATGGGAAAAGAGGGGAAAGATATGCTCACATATCAAAAGTTGTAAAAAAACTTTTAGGATGTGAAGATGTTCTTATAGTAAATAACAATGCAAGTGCAGTTTTTTTGATTTTAAATACCTTTGCTAAGAATATGGAAGTTGTTGTAAGTCGTGGTGAACTTGTAGAGATTGGTGGTAGTTTTAGAATACCTGATGTTATGAATAGCAGTGGAGCTATTTTAAAAGAGATTGGAACTACAAATAAAACCCATGAAGAAGATTACCTAAATGCAATCAATGAAAACACTTCAATACTAATGAAAGTTCATAAATCCAACTATACTATCGAAGGCTTTAGTAAAGAAGTAGAGTTTAAAAAGATTATTGAAATTGCAAATGAAAATGAACTAATAGATTATTATGATATGGGAAGTGGTCACATAGTTGATTTACCATATGGATTACAAGATAAAGAACCTTCTGTATTAGATTATATGAAATATAATCCTTCATTGTTAAGTTTCTCAGGGGATAAACTTTTAGGTTCAGTTCAAGCAGGGATAATTGTTGGAAAGAAAAAATATATTGATGAATTAAAAAAGAATCAACTCTTAAGAATGTTAAGAGTTGATAAACTTACTTTAGCATTATTAGAAGATAGTATGAAATCATTGCTTTTAAATCAAAAAGAGAATATTCCTACTATGAAAATGCTTTTTAAATCACAAAATGAATTAAAACAAAAAGCCCAAGAATTAAAACAAATGATAGATAAATATTGTGATTGTACTATTTTAGAAACAAAAACAGTAATAGGTGGTGGAACAACACCAAATAAAAAAATCCCATCAATTGCAATAAGTATAAATTTAAATAACTATAAGCCAAATAAAATTGAAAAACTTTTTAGAAATAAAAATATTATTGGAAGAATTGAAGATGAAAAATTTTTATTAGACTTAAGAACAATTCAAGATGATGAATTAAACACTATAAAACTAAAAATTGAAGAGATTATAAATGAGTAATTATATTATAGGAACTTGCGGACATATTGATCATGGAAAAACTGCTTTGATAAAAGCATTAAATGGTTTTGAAGGGGATAGTACAAAAGAGGAAAAACAAAGAGGTATCACTATTGATTTAAGTTTTTCTAATATGAGTAAAGGAAAAAGAAATGTTGCCTTTATTGATGTTCCTGGACATGAAAAATTAGTAAAAAATATGATTGCTGGTGCATTTAGTTTTGATTGTGTAATGATAGTTGTTAGTGCAGCTGAAAAAATAATGCCTCAAACAATAGAACATCTAGAGATATTAAATCTTTTAGGTGTAAAAAATGCTATTCTTACTGTTACAAAAAAAGATTTAGTAGAAAAGGATCAACTAGAAAATATTCTACAAGAGATTGAAGAGTATATAAAAAGTTTTGATTTTAATCTTCTTTTTTCTACTGCGGTGTCAATATATGATGAAAAATCTATTGAAAATTTAAAAGAAAAACTTTTCACTTTAGATGCAAATACTAAAATTGAAGAAAACTTTTTTAGATATTATGTAGATAGAATATTTTCTTTACAAGGTGCAGGTACTATTGTAACAGGTACCACACTTGGAAAACCAGTATCCTTAAATGACAAGATTTTTATTTGTGATATAAAAAGAGAAGCAAGAATAAAAAAACTCCAAGTTCATGGTCAAGAGGTTGAAGTTTCTAATATCTCAAACAGAACTGCAATTAATCTATCTGGAATAAAAAAAGAGGATATTAAAAAAGGTTTTATTATCTCAAAAAAAGGGTATCTAAGAGGTTTTAATACAATTGATATCTCATTTAAGACGCTTAAAACTAAAAAATTAAAACATAATACAAACTACTCAATATTTATTGGTTCAAAAAAAGTTGAAGCAAAAGTATTACTATTTAATAATCAAAATGAACTAGAATCTGGATTTGCAACGCTAAAACTAAAGGATGATATATTTTCAATCTACAATGAAAAACTAATAATAAGACAAGGAAATATTACAATTGCTGGTGCAATTGTTTTAAATCCTATTGTTGACCCTATGAAAAAAACCCAAAAGTTAGAACTTTTAGAAGCACTTAAAAGTAAAAATATACAAGAAGCTTATAAGATTTTGATAAAAGCACATAAAAAAGGTTTAGGGCTTATCTCTTCTGCGCAAAGATTTGCATTAAGCCATGAAAAAGCTTTAGAGTATGCAAAAAATATAGATGATATTTTTATTGATGAAAAAGCTCTCGTAATCTATCCTTTAACAACTAAAGAGATTATAAAAGAGTTTATTCTAAATATATACAAAAAAAATCAATTTGCGCTACTTTCTAATCAGTCCATTTCTTTAAGATTAAAATGGGCAAGTGAAAGTTTTATTCAAACAGTTTTAGATGAACTAGAAAAAGATGGGATTTTAAAAAAAGACAAAAACCTTTATAAAAATCCAAATATAATAACAGATATAAAAGAATCTCTTGAAACATTTATCCTAAAAAGATTTGAAGAAGAAGATATCACCCCAACAGCTCCATATAATATTTATGATGAGATGGATTTAGATAGAAAAACTGGTGATGATATTTTGAAATCTTTGTGTTCAAAGAAAGTACTAGTAAGACTTCAACATAATATATTTATCCATGCACAAAGCCTTACAAATATTATTAGTGAGATGAAAAATATTATAAAAGAGGATGGATATATAAATATAAAAAACTTTAAAGAGAAATATCCAATTAGTAGAAAATATTTAATTAGCTATTTAGATTATTTAGATAATTTTCCTGAAATAAAAAAAGAAGAAGATAAAAGAGTCTTTGTATAAGATAGAAGAGATATACTCTTCTATTTATACTTTATAGGAACTCTAAACTCCATATCAAATTCATCTTTTTCATCAAGATAATTGTTTTTATAATATAATACACTAGCAGAAGTTTCCAAAGCTTCATATTCACTGCTAGGAAGCCATTCATAATACATCTTCTTATACAAAGTTAAAGCATCTTCACATACACCCTGAAAACGAATTGTTGCAAAAAGTCCACCTGAAATTGAGCATAAACCTATATCACCTTTTGGAGTTATCTTTCTACCTTCTAAATCTACACAAGCAATATATCTATAATCTTCTAAAGATGTGATATTTGGATTACTATGATGTACAGCCATCATCTTTCCATCACTTATTCCAAAATCCTTTTCTAATAGATATAAAAACTTTTGCCACCCTGTTTTTATAGTTTTATCAAATCCCATATGTCTCATATATGCAATTTTTACTTCAGATAAATTTTTTATTTGTATTTGGGAGAAGTCTATCTCTCTATCATTTAAAGTACATTTGCTTGATTGATAGTTTTTATATTCAGTTTCCCTCCATTGTGTAGGTGAACAATTATATTGTTTTTTAAACTCATTACTGAAAGTTGCAGAAGATTTAAAACCACAATTATAAGCTATATCAGTAATTGTTGAACTTGGATTAAAAATTAAAAAATTTGCTGCACATTCAAGTCTTAAATCTTTGATGTAAGTAACTACACTTTTTGTAGTAATCTCTTTAAATATTCGTTGAAAATGATATACAGAATATGAGGAAATTTTTGCTAAATCTTCAATTGTAAGTTTTGTGAATAAATATTTGTAAATATGGTATTGAACTTCATTAATCCTTTGTTTGTGTTCATTTCTAGTATCTTTCTTTTTCATAAAAAGAATAATATCACATTTTATAAAGAAAAATACCATAAAACACAATTTGATAAAAATAATAGCACGATTTGATAAACTATTTAACACAAAAATAAAAGACAAAAACTTTTATTAATTTTATACTTACAAAAAAGGATTTTGATGAGAATATTTTTAATAATTACTGTTTTTGTTTCTATTTTTTGTGTTTTAAAAATAACAAATAAAGTAGAAGAAAAAAGATTAACAAATAAAGAAGATGTTAATCTTATATTTTCTTCCATTCATAAAGAGAATTTAGACCCATTATAGAGCATACTGCCAATATAATAAAGCAGTTGCTGTAACACAAAGGATACCTAAAATATTAAACACTATTCCAAACTTTGCCATATCTTTTACTTTTACAGCTCCACTACTCATTGCAATTGCATTTGGAGGGGTTGCAATAGGTAACATAAAAGCATAAGAAGCACAAATTGTTGCAACGAGAAGGATAAGTGTAGTATCAATATTTGTCACATTACTTAATGAATATATAATTGGTAAAGCAATTGAGATTAAGGCTGTATTTGAAGTAATCTCTGTTGTAAAAGTGATTAATGAAGCTACAAGTAATATTAAAACAAGTACTGGTAAATTTGTCAATTCTAAAAGATAATTTGCTATCTCTTGAGCAAGACCTGTTGAAGAGAATGCTGCTGCAATTGAAAAACCCGCACCAAAAAGAAAGATTATTTCATAAGGGATTTTTTTCATATCATCCCATTCAAGAAACCCTATTTTTGGAACTAACATTAATAGTCCATAACTTAATAATATCCCTTTTTCATTTAACCCAAGTCCAGAATAGTAAGGTTCTATTTTTGAATTAACTAAAAGTAAAACAACCAATGAACCTAAAATATACAATAATCTTCTTTGATCCGTTGTTAAATCCTCTTTGTGTGATAATTCAGTATCAAACTTAATATCATTTACCCCAAAAGATAAAAATAAAGGGATAATCAATAACATAACAAAAGCTAAAGGTGCAGTTAAAAATATCCATTTTACAAATGGTATAGCTTCAAGGGAATGATGATCCATAAAACCTAATAAAATCAAATTTGGAGGTGTACCAATTGGTGTAACAATTCCACCAATACTTGCTCCATATGCAATAGCTAAAACAAGTCTCATTTTTAGTTTTGTATTATCTGTTAAAAACATTGCAATAGGGATTAACAACAATGCAGTTGTAGTATTTGAAATAAGTGAACTTAAAAATGCAGAAGTGATTGCAAGTGAAAAAAGTATTCCCCTTGGTGTATTTGGAAACAAAGTTAATAATTTGTTTGAAATATACTTGTGTAATTCTGTTTTTTGTGTAGCAATTGCAATTATAAAACCACCTAAAAATAGAAAAATGATAGACTTTGAATAGTTTATTGTTGTAGCATTGGTACTTAAGATATCAAAACTAGGGAAAAGTACAATAGGAAGTAAAGATACAACTCCTATAGGTAAAGCTTCATTTGTCCATAATGTAACAAGAAATACAATTATCGCTAAAAGTATTGAGTGTTGAGTATTAAATGCAAAGCTTGCAAAAAAATAAGCTCCAAATGTCAAAATAATTGTAAATAAATATTTTTTCATATATGACCTTTTAAATTTCTAATATTTAATAATAAATAAAAAAGCTTAAATAAAAGGTCATATTAATATAAAAATTAAAAAAATTTACTAATTAAAATAAAAAGGTAAATAAAAGTAAACTTTTTTTTCAAATTTACATCAAATTTACATGATTTTATTTACTTTTTCTTTGGTCTAAATGGTTTTATAACCTCTTCATTACATTCTAAAAATGGTCCCTCCATTAAATCGATGCAATAAGGAATTGCTGGAAAAACAGCATCTAAACACTCTCTAATAGATTTTGGTTTTCCTGGAAGATTTACAATTAAAGAACTCCCCCTAAGACCTGCTGTTTGTCTTGAAAGAATAGCAGTTGGAACAAATTTTAAAGATTCGGCTCTCATAAGTTCACCAAAACCTGGCATCATTCTATCACATACTGCTTCAGTCGCTTCAGGAGTAACATCCCTTGCTGCTGGTCCTGTACCACCTGTTGTAACAACTAAACAACAACCTTCTTTATCAACTAAATCAATCATTGTATTCTCAATAGTTTTTTGATCATCTTCAATACATCTATAAACTGGTTTCCAAGGAGATTTTAAATAATCATTCATAGTATCTTCAATAGCTTTTCCAGAAATATCTTCATAAATACCTTTACTAGCCCTATCACTTGCAGTTATAATACCTATTTTAGCTATATTTTCACTCATAATATATGTCCTTTATCTTTAATATAATATACAGTAGCAAACTCTTTAAAAAAATCTTTTGCAGCTTCATGGTCTATAATTTTATCTTTGCCACCTAAATAAACTTCTATTTTTATACCTTTGTTTACTAACTCTTTAAGTTTTTCCTCGTCCCAAACATAGTTTAATAATTCTTCTAATTGAGATTCACTACCCTCATTTAAATACTTATTAATATTAGTATTTTCGGGAAAAACTACATTTTCTAAAAAATTTTTAATATAACTATTTTTATCTTTTTTAAAAAACATAAGTTGTAGTCTTTTTGTTTTTTTATCCATAGTTTGAAAAAAAGCGGGAGAAAATAGTTGTAAAGTGTCTACTCTTTTGTTTTTTAAATACACATAATCAAAAGCTTTTATAGCTCCATAGGAAAAACCAGCTACACAAAAATCCTTATCAAGAATATACTCTTTAAATAACTCTTTTTCATTGTCTAAACAAAAACCTGAAAAAAATTTAGATATCATCTTCTACAATAACCTCATTTTTTAGCATTATCTCTTTTAATCTAATTATCTCAGCGGAGTTTTCTGAAAGTTCAGAACGCAAGGAATTACTTACATCTTCAATTAAACTATCAATATCTTTAGCCATTTTGTATTCATCTACAATTTGTTTTGCAAGTTCATATGCTTTTTGTAAATCTTGCTTACGTACTGCATATTTTTGTTTTTTTATAACTTCAACACCAATTGTTCCAGAAAGATACCTTTTTATATTTTCTAGAAGTTCTTTATATGAAGGATAAATAGAATCAACAATAGTTACTTTTTCATCAAAAAGGCTTACTTTTGATTTTGTTATAAAAGCTTTACTTGCCTGATAAATACTCAAAATCTCTTTTTGTTCTTCATTTAAAATTTGAGTCTCTTTTTTCCCAAATTCTAGTTTATTTTTAGCTAATTCAATATCAATATCTTGAAGAATTTTTGAATCTCTTTTAATCATATTTAATAAGGCTTCATTTATCAAAGTTGCTAAAGCTGCTGAACTAAAACCTGAAGTTTGCTGAGCTAAAATATCCAAATCAAACTCATAATGTTTAGCTTTCAAATATAACTGTAAAATCTTTTTTCTATCATCAATATTTGGAAGATTTAAAAATACTCTTCTATCAAATCTTCCAGCTCTAAGTAGTGCTTCATCTAAAACTTCTATTTTGTTTGTAGCAGCAATAACAATAACACCTGAATCACCTTCAAATCCATCCATTTGTGTTAAAAGTTCATTTAAAGTTGATTCCCTTTCATCATTTGTTTTGCCACCTCTTTTTTTACCAATTGCATCAATCTCATCAATAAATACAATAGCAGGTGCTGAAGCTTTTGCTTTCATAAAAAGTTCTCGCACTTTTTTTGCACCCATTCCCACATAGATTTGAACAAAACTTGCACCACTTTGATAAAAAAATGGAACATCAGCTTCCCCCGCAACTGCCCTTGCAATAAGGGTTTTACCAACTCCTGGAGGTCCAACTAAAAGTACACCTTTTGGAAGTTTAACTCCATAGTTTAAATATTTACTTGGGTCATTTAAAAATTCAACAACCTCTTCTAACTCACCTTTTACTTCACTAATTCCTGCAATATCTTTAAAAGTAATATTTGAATTTACTGCAATGATATTTGAATTAGTAGTCTCTTCTGTTGTATCTTGTGCTGTAGATAATTCCTCAGAAAAAGATTGTTTTGTATTTTTAGGATTTATTTTTAAAAATTTTTGTAAACTTTTTTGTTTATATTTTGCAAATATTGCAAATGCAAGTAAAAAAAGTAAAAATATTATTCCAAAATAATATGAATTTGTTTGAATATGGTCACTACTCTTATAAAGTGTATATAAAAATAGTACTAATAAAACGATTGCCGATAAGCCCATAAGCTTCATGTTTTTATCAAGTTTATTATTTGAATTCTGCGACATTTTTATCTCTCTTTGCTTCATACTCCTCTAAAAATATCCAATCTCCAACTAAATCAACACTACTTTTAACCTCAATTTGATTAAAATATTGATCTAGTCCAGTGTAGACACCATCTTTATAAGATTCAATTAACACTTCTAAAGGTTTAGTATTGTTTTTTCTAAAGTTATAGTTTTTTTCATCTATTATGCTTACTAATTCATTATACCTTGATTTAGCAATATCTCCTCTAACTTCACCTTTCATTGTTGCACTTGGAGTCCCATCCCTTTTTGAATAAGTAAAAGCATGAACATGCGTAAGTGGAAATCTATGTAGATTTTCAACTGCTTCTTTCCACAATTCATCTGTTTCTCCTGGGTGTCCAACAATAAAATCTGTCCCTAAAGCATAACCATTTTCTCTTAAAAATTCAAAAAGCTCAAGATCTGATAATACTTTATTTCTTCTGTTCATTATTTTCAACATCTCTTTTGAAGTGTGTTGAAGTGCTATATGAAGGTGTTTTGCCATAAAAGGTTCATTGATAATCTCTTTAAACTCATCATCAATTTGAATAGGCTCAACAGAACCAAGTCTTATTCTTCTAACACCTTTTATCATTGCAATTTTTTTAAGTAGTTTTGCTAAAGAGGTATGTTGTTTTTTACCATAACTTCCCACATTTGTTCCAGTTAAAATAAACTCTCCAAAGCCATTTGAAGCTAAAGTTGTGATTTGTTCTAGGATTTTCTCCTCTTTATAACTTCTTGCATCACCTCTTACATAAGGGATAATACAATATGAACATCTAAAATCACACCCCTCTTGAATCTTAATAAAAGCCCTACTCTTACCTATAAACTCTTCAACTATAGTATCATCAATATGCTCTAAATCTCCGGCATCAAAAAATCTTTCATCTTTTTGAAGAAGTTCATTTATTTGCTCTTTTTGACTATGTCCAAATAAAGAATCTATTTTATCCTCTTTAAAAAGATTTTCACCTTTTGTCCAAACTCCACATCCTGTGAAAACTACTCTTGGTGGTTTGTTTAATCTATTTAAAGAGTTTATATATCCTCTTGCTGTACTATCTGCACTGTTTGTAACTGTACATGAGTTTATAACCACGATATCTGCTTCTTTTTCATCTTGGGTTACTTCAAAATCTTTTAGATTACTCATCATAACTTGAGTGTCAAATAGATTTGTTCGACACCCAAATGTTTTAAAAAATACTTTTTGTTTATTTGTTGAAAACTTCATAAAATCCTTAAACCTCTGGTAAATCTGGTGGAGGAGTTCTTAAATTTTCACTACCTTTACCTACATTCACTGTTTGTGTTGGGTAAGCAATAGTGATATCATCCTCTTTCATAAACGCTTCTAAAATTTCTGGTGACATTGTACTTCTTAAAACTAAAGCAGAGTATGAATTTGTTAAGTACCATGCAGATATAACTATTCCATAAGGTTCAACAAAAGTATAAACCCTTGGCTCAACCCCTGTAGCTCTTAACTGATATTTACTTCTCATTTTTGATAACTGTTTTCTAGTAATATCTGTATAACCTTTAGAGTAGTGTTTTAATATCTCTTTTGCTATATGTTGTGCTTTTTTATAGTTTGAATCAAAAGTAATAGTAATATCAATACCATCCCAAACTGTTCTAAGTCCTGAATGAGTATAGTTTGCTATCATTTCAGAAAAGATATAATTGTTTGGAATAAAGAAAATTCTTCCTGTCCTTCTGTTTACTGTATATGATGTTAAGGTAATATCTTCTCTAATAGTTATTTTAAATAATGAGATATCTAAAACATCCCCTACAACTTGTTGACCATCTCTTGTTACTTTTATTCTATCCCCTACATGAATAGAACCAGATGTTACAATAACAAGCCAACCAAAAATAGACATAAACCAGTCTTTTAAAGCAATAGCAATACCTGCAGATGCAAACCCTAAGATTGTTACAATATATGAAACATTATCAATATATGAGAAAAGTACTACTATTAAAACAAAAAATACTAAAGTGAAATTTATCACTTTATTTGTCATATAAAAATTCTCATTTTGTGAATAATACTTTTTAAGTGCCATTTTAATCAAAAGAGTAACTACAAAGAAAACCACAATAATAAATGCAATATTAAATATTTTTTCTATTTGAACTGAGATTTGAGATTTTGTTTCAAGAATAACTTGTTCTATTTTTCTTGTATAAACCTCTTCTGTAGTAGAAACAATCTCCAGAACCATAGTGAAATCTCTTTTTTCTTTATCTAAAAAGTTTATCACTTCTTTATACTCTGTTTTAGGGTCAGTATTATAAAGCTCTAAATATGCATATAGTTTCTCTTCTATTAAGTTTGTAACTTCTCTTACACCTTTTTCAACAGATAAAAACTCTTTTTTGTTGTTTTCAAGTTTTTTTATATATGAAAGAGCATTAATAATTCCAAATGGATTTGAAATCTGCTCATAATTATCTATTTCGGGAGGATTAATCAAAGAACCAATAGGAGAACCTTTATACTCAGATATTAACTCTAACTCATTCTCTTTAATTCTTATTTTATTTGTTAAGTGATGAATCTGTTCCTCTGTTTTATTACCTATCTTTTTTGCACTTTTTTTAAGGTCAGCCAACTCATCAGAAATTTTAATATAAGCATTATAATTGCTATATCTTTTTAGTAAAATATTATCTTTTAACTTTTCATCAATAGTATCAATTTTTGACTTGAGTTCATTTATTTTGTTCTCTTTTGCTAATCTTTTTTCCTCTTCAATTCTTTGTTTTTCTTCAGCTTCAAGTCTAGCTTTTTCCTCTTCTTGTTTTAACTCTTCAATTTTTTCAATATCATTTAAATTGTTTGATACAATATGTTTTTCATCAACTATCTGTTTTTCTTGCGCAGCAAAAAGATTTATCGATATAATTGATACAATTAAAAATACTTTTAGAATATTTTTCACTTTTGGAAACCTTTAAGAACTTCCACAACATCACTTTTTGAAATTCTATCTGTGATTTCACACTCTCCAATCCCTCTTGGGACAATAAATTTTATTTTATTATCTAATGATTTTTTATCCAAGAAAAAATGTTCATAAAAATCTTCAACATCATTTATAGAGTAATCTGTTGGAATATTATACTTTTCTAAAAGTGATTTAACTCTTTTTGCTTCATCTTCACTCATATTTCCAATTTTTACAGCTAAATCATTTGCCATAACCATACCTATTCCAACAGCCTCACCATGTAAATAAGTATTATAATTTGTTTCATTTTCAATAACATGACCAAAGGTATGACCATAGTTTAATGCAGCTCTTAAGCCTTTCTCTTTTTCATCTTGTGATACAACCCAAGCTTTTGTTTCAACAGATTTTGCAATAGCAACTTTAATATTTTCATCTTCATTTAAATCATTATTTTCAAGCCACTCAAAAAACTCTTTGTTAAAAGTTACTGCCATCTTCACTATTTCTGCAACTCCTGCACCAAACTCTCTTACAGGTAATGTTGTTAAAAAATGTGGATCAATATAAACAGCAATTGGTTGATGAAATGCACCAATAAGGTTTTTCCCATATTTGTTGTTTATTCCTGTTTTTCCTCCAACACTTGCATCCACTTGTGAAAGTAGAGTTGTAGGAATTTGTACAAAATCAATACCCCTTTGATAGATTGAAGCAGCAAAACCTGTCATATCACCAATCACTCCACCACCAAAAGCAATAAGTAAGGAACTTCTATTTAATTTATTTTCAAAACAGTGTTCTAAAATAGTATCTATAGTACTCATATTTTTATACTTTTCCCCATCAGGAATAGTAACTATACTTAACTCTTTTGCACTAATATTGTTTTTTAAATAGTCTAAATGAAATCCACTAACAGTTGGGTTTGTAACAATAACAACTTTTCTGTCAAAACTTAATTGTTTTAACTTGTCTATTGTTATATCATATGAAGTTTTATCTGGTAAAGTAATATTAACAATCATTAAAAATCCGTATATTATAATTTTCTAGATATTATCTTTTTTTTCTTGAAAAAGTACTGAGTTTAAGGCTATTGTTTGAAGTTTTTATATTTAGAATAAAAAGTTTACGAACCTAATTTAAAAATTAGATTCGAACTATTTTTATAGATGAGAATCGATTAAATTTACTAAATTGTCCCAACCAAATTCTACTAAAGGTTCACCATTTACAAAATAAGATGGTGTTTTATCAATATTTAGAGTCTCAACATCTTCCAAATCTTGTTTAATTATATCATTAGCTTTAGGTGAATTCATAAACTCTCCTAAGATTTCCATATCTAAGTTTTTTGCATTTGCTAAAACTGCCCACAATTTTTGAGGATTTACAACATGTTGTTCAACCCATGAATTTTGAGATACAAACATCAACTCTAAAGTTTCTTCGAAAAGCCCTTGTTCCCTTGCTCCCTCTAACATTTTTACTGCATAATTTGAATTTTTATGAAAAGGTGCATATCTAAGTACAAGTTTAATATCACCTTTTTTCTCTTCCATAAGTTTCTTAACTTTTGGATAAAAATAGGCACAAGCACCACAAGCTGGATCAAAAAACTCTACTAATTGTACTTTTGCATCTTTATTTCCTATAACTAAAGAATAAGGCCTTTGCAATGTTTGAACTTGTTCTTTTGTCATCTTTACTTTATTTTCATTTTGTAAATTCTTGTAATAAGCTCCAGCTGCAAAAAAAGCTACAAGTAAAATTACAATTGAAAAAACAACCATCTTTTTATTTTGCATATCTACTCCAAATTAAAATTTATCAATTTTATCTAATCAATGTGTAGTTTATATGTATTACTAATATATAAAATTATAATTAGTTATATTAACTATACAAAATAATAAAAATTTTTTTACCATTAGTGATATAATTAATATTTTTAAAGGATATTTGTATGGAATTTGTTGATAATATCACAACAAGCTGGATTATTATTTTTATACTAGTTGGTTTTATTGCAGGATATATTGATTCTATTGCTGGTGGTGGGGGAATGATACAAGTTCCAGTTTTACTATATAGTGGAATCCCTCCTGTTTTTGTTTTAGCTGCAAATAAATCTGCTGGAATGTTTGGTGCACTTATGGCAACAATTAAATATGCATCTAGTAAAAAAATAAATTGGAAAGTTGTTTCAATAGCTATAATACCTTGTCTTCTTGCATCTTATTTAGGAAGTTTACTTGTTATGTATTTACCCCAAGATCTAATCCACTGGGCGATATTAATATCAATTGCTGTTGCAATGATTAGTTTGTTCAAAAAAAGTAAAACTATAAAAGAGGAAAATTTAAAACTAACTAAAAAAAATATTATTTTAAGTACAGCACCTATTGGTTTTTATGATGGAATTTTAGGACCTGGAACAGGAACATACCTTACTATCTCTATGAAAAAATTTCTGAACTTAGATTTTTTAATTTCTACTGCATCAACAAAACCATTAAACTTTGCAACAAACTTTGGTTCAGTTGTTGCTTTCTTTTTTGCAGGGAAAATCCTTTGGTTAGTTGCAATACCAATGGGTATAGCAAATATTTGTGGTTCTTATGTAGGTAGTCACTATGCAATAAAAGGTGGTGAAGAGTTTATTAAAAAAATTCTAATAATTGTATTAGTATCAATGTTAATTGCAAATATTTATAAAATGTTATTTTAATGGGAACAATATTTGCATTAAGAAGAATATATAGTGTTAAACTTTTATATAATTATTAAGTTTTCACTTGTATAATTTTAATTAAAGGCTAAAAGATGCTAATAGATCAAAAAAAGAATAGTTTTGAATCTTCAATGTTTTATAAAATGAATATGAGAATAAACAGAGGATTACCTTATATTTATTCAGTCACCCTTTTAGTTTCTTTAACAATCATATGCATAGGAAAATAATTAATTATGACAAAAAAAGAAGAAAAAAAGTTTGAACATTTTTTAGATGAATTTAAAACCTTAGTTACAAAAAAAGGTTTTAAAAATACTGTTCAAAAAGATTGTATTTTGAAAGTTTTATATTTTAGTAATGAACACTTAAGTGCAGAAGCGATTACTAAAAAAGTTCAAAAAGAGTTTGATTTAGATATTGGTATAGCTACAGTTTATAGAAGCTTAAACTTCTTTGAACAAATGAATATTGTAGAATCTTTAGATGTGGGAGATAATACTAAAAGGTTTGAATTTAAACAAGAACAACATCATGATCATATGATTTGCACAAATTGTCATAAAATAATTGAATTTTCAGATGATTTTATTGAATTAAACCAAATAAAAATTGCAGAAAAAAATGGTTTTATATTGGAAGATCATATTATGACTATTTATGGAATTTGTGAAAATTGTCAATAGACTATTTTCACTAAAAAAATATAATATAAAATATTGTAAGCCAAGTTACAACAAAAATAATAATACTAAAAAAGACTATTGCACTTCCAACATCTTTTGCCCGTTTCGCCATAATATGATGTTCCAATGTTACTAAATCAACTGTTCTTTCTATTGCACTGTTTATCGTTTCTGCAATCAACATCCCAAACAAGCTAATAAACATTAGAAGTTTATTTATTAATGAAGTATCAATAAATATTAATACTGGCAATAAGAATAAAACTAATATCAACTCTATTTTAAATGAGCTTTCTGTTTTTACTAAATCAACTATTCCATTTAGTGCATAACTTGTGTTTTTAAAAAAATTGTATTTAGGTTGATTTCTCAAAAAATTTCCTTTTTGTAAATTTAGCTATTAATAGTATCTCTAACCATGCAATTAACATAGTTATTATTGTATGACTTAAGAAATGATCTCCTATTGCCATCTTATATAAGCCCATTAGCCATGCCAAACTAATAGCAAAACCTAATGCTAAAATTTGGTTTTTTCTTTTTTTAAATAGAAAAAACAATGACATCAAAGCAAATCCGCCACTTGCATGACCTGCAGGCCAACATCGAATTTTACCATATTGTACAAAATCTTTAGGGTAAGAATCAAAAACCTTGATATCAGGATAGTTTCCACCAAAATATTCTATATTTTTAGGACAAGGAGTATTTGTAATATTTTTTAAACTAATAATAGTAAAAGGGACTATTATAGAGGATAAGACTATTACAATTAGACCAAAACGATACTTTTTAATAATCTGTTTTCTCCAAAAAATCACTAAAATACCTAAAATAAATAAAGCAAAAACAATTAAACTTTTCTTTAATCCAGAATATAATAAAAACTCACTAATTGGTTCTTGTCTATTCCATATCCAAGTCATATTATTAAAATTGAAAAAAAGTTCTTGAATATAAATATCTACATCAGTAACTTGAAAAAATATTAATACAAAAACCAATAAAATAAAACTAAGAAGAATTTGAAAATTAATCGATTTTTGCGTCATTTAATATATCCAATTCTTTTTTATACACTTTTGATTCAACCTCAAAAAGACCTAAAAGAGTATGAAAAAGATTATCTTGTGAAAATCTTTTATTGGAATAACTTTTAAGCTTCTCTACATCTATATCTTCTCTAATATCACCCTTTCCTAACCAAATAAATGAAGCAACATGTTTTTGATTTTCTGGGGCTATTAAATATGGCATTCCATGTAGATATAAACTATTTTCACCTAAACTTTCCCCATGGTCACTCATATATAACATTGCAGTTTCATAATCCTTTGAATAGGGTTTTAAGAAGTTTATCACTTTTGATAAAAAATAATCTGTATAAAGTATTGCATTATCATAAGCATTACTTACCTCTTCTTGTGTGCATTTTTCTAATTCATTTGTTTTGCATACAGGAGTAAACTTTTCAAACTCTTTTGGATATCTTTTATAATATGCTGGTCCATGATTTCCCATTTGATGTAAAACTATAAATATATCTTCATTTTTATTTTGTTTGATATATTCATCTAAGCCTATTAACATACCTTCATCACGACATTCAAGATCACAAACCTTATTGTTTTTTGCTGTTCTATAATCTTGAAAATCTACTCTTAAAGCAACACCTTTTGAGTCTGAATTATTATCTCTCCAAAGTACCTTTACATCTTTTGTATCAGTTAAAACATCTACAACATTTTCTGTAGAAATACCTTTTTTGTAACTGTAATCATCTTTTGTATAAATAGAAAACATACATGGAACTGAAACTGCTGTTGATGTACCACAAGAATACATATTAGAAAAATTTACTATATCTTCTTTTTCTAAAAGTGGATTTGTTTGTTTTTCATAACCATTTAAAGAAAATCTATCTGCCCTTGATGCTTCCCCAACTACCATAATAATAAGTTCTTTTTTATCTACTTCATCTAAAGGTGGTGTTATCTTTGCATCAGCTCCTATAATTTTGAACTGTGTAGTATCTGGAGTAATTGACTTTGTAAAATAATTACCAATACTATAAACCCAATATGTAGGATTTATATAATATCTTAAAGATTTATGCTCTCTAAAAAATGATGCATAAAACTTACTAAAACTAAAAATTATAACAATAATAATAAAAAAGCAAAAAAACAATACTTTAAGTTTTTTAATCGCCTCTTTTTTTATATTTTCATATTTTATTTTAGATTTGTAAACTAAAAAAGATGGAACTAATCCTAAAAAGAAAACATATAAAACTAACTTCATACTAAATAAATCTAAAGACTCATCTATATTTGTTTGTAGAGTATTTCTTATCATTTCACTATCAACAACTATATTATATGTATCCATAAAATATGCTACAAAAGATGAAACCATAAAAACTAAAATTAAAAATGGCTTTGTGGAATATCTGCTACTTATAAGTGTAAATAAGAACACATTTAGAAATATAAAAACTACAAAAACTGACAAAAAATATATAATATTTACTCCTACTAAATCATATACCTTTGAAAACTCCCTTATAAAAGTGAAATTGTAAAATAATGCAAAAACTAAAGCACTAAGTGTAATAAGTTTATATTGTGTAATATTTTTCATTTTAAATTCTTTATCTAAATAATTTATTTTCATAAATATGGTTTAATAATACAATAAATGCCAAAAGGTCTTTTTCCAACTCTATATCCTCTAAAGCTTTTACTAAATGTTTATTTTTATACAAAAAAGTTAATGGTTTTGTATTTGGTCTTAGTACAGATACCTTATCATCAACTCTTAAAGCATACCTATCATTGAACTGCATAAGATTTAAGTTTTGCTTTTTATCACTAAATATTGAGTGTCCCATAATTGAATTATTAGTTTCTATTCCTGCTAAATCTAATACAGTAGCTAATAAATCAGGTTGGGTAGCTAACTTCTCATATGTTTGAGGTTTTATTCCATCTGCTAAAATTAATCCAGGAATCTGAAACATATCAACAGGAACAATATCTTCTCCATAAACTCTTACATTATGATCAGCAGCTATAAGAAATATCGTATCTTTATAATAATCCTCTTTTTTAGCTAATTTAATAAATTCACCAATAGCATAATCTGCATATTTAACTGCATTTTTTACACTCTTTTTTGCTTCACCTTTTACTAACTCTATCTTTCCATCAGGGAAATCAAATGGTGTATGATTTGAGGTAGAAAATATTACTGATACAAATTTTTGATTATCTTTATAAAGTTTTTTATACTCTTCATTTGCTTTTTTTACTACATCTTCATCACTTACTCCCCAAGTTCCTACAAACTCTGGATTAGTAAACTTTTCTTGGTCAATAATCTCATCAAAACCATTTCCTAAAAACCAAGATTTCATATTATCAAATCTACTTTCTCCACCATATATAAATGATGAATAATATCCGAAAGGCTTAAGTAAAGAGGCAATTGTAGAAAAACCATTTTGTGCTTTATTTCTTTTTACCACACCTTTTCCTGGGATTGAAAAAATACCTGAAGTAAGTCCTGCAATTCCTCTAACACTTCGTGTTCCATTTGAATATAATTGCTTAAATAAAATCCCCTCTTTTGCTAATGAATTAAAATTTGGTGTTATACCATCTTCTCCTCCAACTGCCTTAACAAACTGGTATCCCATACTCTCTTGAATAAATATAACTATATTTTTTTTATTATCATTTGAGAAATGTGTAGGCTCTTTTCTATTTAAAACATATTTAGCATCACCTTGTTCTATCTTAAGTCTTTTTTCTACTCTTTTTATTGCTTCATCAATACTCATACTTCCATATCTTTTTTGAATATCTTTATTACTGTGTTTAAAAGAAGAATATAAGGCATAACCAATACTATAAATAGAGTTTTTACTTACTTCATTTAATACTCTATTAGATGAATACATGGCATCAGAAATATTTGCAGGTCTATGTCCAAAAGATGAACGAATCCCTATAAAAAGAACTATCATCAAAGGCAAAAACAATAAAAATCTCTTAAAATAATTTATTTCAAATAATTCAACAAAACTATCTTTATATTTTTTTAGATATAAAAAACAAAAACTTAAGATAATAGTAAATGCAATTAGAAGTTCAATCTTATAATCTGCAAAGATCATTGAAGAAACTTCTTTTGAATATTCAAGATATTCTATAAACAAATAGTTTGGTCTAGAATCATATTGTGCCATAAAAGGGAAAGTTGCTACTTCAATAAAAATTGCAAAAATCGAAAATACTAAAAAATAAATTTTTAATATTTTGTCTATAATATTACTAAAATATCTAGGCATAATTGTTAACATAAATGTTGGAATAATTAATATTATTGAAGCAACGATTGTATCCATTTTTAAGCCATATAAAAAGCTTAAGTAGATATTTGAATCAGAATCAATAAAATGGTCAAAATAGCTAATAAATAGTACAAGCCGTCCAATAAAAAATATACTTATTAATAAAAAATAATATTTTAAAAGTTTAAAAATAATATTCACTCGAAGGTTCCTTTATAAAGTTTAAAGGATTGTATTACAAGTAAATGAACTTTTTATGAATAAATTATGAAATAAATTTCATAATTTATTTACTTTTTGTTAATTGTATAATGAATAAAAAATAAGATAATCAAAGAATAAAAGAATATTAGTTTTTAAAGATATTTAAACCTTCAAAAACTCAGCCTTAGAAAGTACACTTAACTCTTCATTTATATTAAATATCTTTGACTTGATATTGTCATATCCAAAAGATTGTAGTCTCTTTGTGTGTTTTTCTAAATATCTATTTGCATCATCAAGATTATTAAATACATAAATTCCACCAGCTTCTTTAGTAGCTTCATTTTCAGTCCAAATTTTAAACTCCAAGCCCTCTTCTGTAGCAATATCTTTTGCTAAATCAGCCATAGCTTCACTCATCTCTTTACCAAAAGGTCCATTATGTGGAAAATCAATTTGTAATAAATATTTCATTTGTCATCCTAATTTTTTCGCTATAATAACCAAAATTAATAATTTTTGTCAACTAAATTTACAATGTAAATATTCTCTTAATCGCTTAAAAGAAGAAGAATATAAAAATATACCATTAATAATGTTCATATTTAAGATTTATTCTATCAATTTTCTTTGCACTTTTTAAAAAATGTACAGCATTAAATTGATTTTATAGTAAATATAAGTTGGCGACCCCAGGATGATTCGAACATCCGTCTTCAGGAGGAAATCCTGACGTCCTTGGCCACTAGACGACGGGGTCATAAATTTGAGAGTGAAATTATATAAAAAAGCTCTTTAAATATTGCTTTTTATTTTTTATTTGGTACTTTAATAATAAAACATGCTCCTTTGTATTCTTGTTTATTATATTTAAATTCTTTATTCTTTACAGATAAAAATCCTTTCATATGATTTTTAATAATCTCTTCACACATATATAAACCTATCCCCGTACCTTTTGATTGATGTTTAGTTGTAAAATATGGTTCAAAAACTCTATTAATTATGTTTTCAGGAATTCCTCCAGCATTGTCTTGAATTTTTATATAAATATAACCATCTTCTTCGGTTACATTAATTAACAATATTTTATTTTTTATTTTAGAAGACTCTAAAGCATCCTTTGCATTATTTAAGATATTAATCAAAACTTGAATAAACTCATTTTTTATTCCATAAACTTGCAATTTTTCTAAATTTAGTACAATATTAATCTCTTCACTTTTTACTTTAATACTAGACAATGTTAATGAATCTTCAATTGCTGTATGGATATTAAACTTCCTTACATCTTTATCAACTTTTAAAAAATTTCTAAAATCATCTATAGTTTTTGATAAGTATTGACATGAGTCATTAATAAAAAGTAATGATTCTATATCATCTTTTTCATCTGATATACCAATATTTTTCTTAAGAACCATTCCTGTAGCAGCAGTAGATATTACTGATAAAGGTTGTCTCCATTGATGAGCAATATTAGCTATCATTTCCCCCATAGCAGCCATTTTTGATTGTTGGTATAAAACATCATCTTTTTCTTTTAAAAGTTTCTCTTTTATTTTTTGTTCTGTAATATCACTAAAAACTCCAATATAATTTAACACTTCACCATTTTTATCAAAAATTGCATTTATTGTTAGCCATTCAGTGAACTCTTCTTGATTTTTATTTTTATTTATTATTTCACCTTCCCAATAGCCAAATTTGTTTATTTTTTCCCACATTTTATTATAGAAGATTTCATCATTTAAAGAAGACCTTAATATTTTTGTTTTTTCTCCTATTACTTCCTCTTTTTTATAACCAGTAATTTTCTCAAAAGATTTATTTACATCTATAAGTTTTGTTTCTTTATCTGTAATCATAATACCATCTCTAGTATTATTAAAAACAGTATATGCTTGTTTTAATCTTTTTTCTCTAGACTTTCTTTCAGTTATATCAAAACCTATAACAACAATAATTTTGCCATTTTCAGTGTCTAAGGATGAAATAGTTATATCAATAACTCTTTCTTGTTTATTTTTGTCTATTGCTATAACTTCTGTTTCTATGTTATTTCTATTTATATTTTTTATAAAAAACTTTATAGTTTTTCTTGATTCGTCATTCCAACAATCTAAATCCCAAAAATTATTTCCTCTTAAATGAATAGCTTTTTTTCCTAAAAAGTTTATAGCTAAATTATTTATATCAAAAATTTTTCCTTCAAAATCTAATACAACAGCTAAAAAATGAGAATCTTGAAATAAAAATTTAAATTTTTCTTGTTCTTGAATTTGCAATTTATGTGTCTTTATTTCATCTTCTCTTTTTTTATTATATAAAAAGAAAAAAACTAATGCTATTAAGATACTTATGATTAATATTGTAATAATTATGATAAAAAAACTATATTGTTTTTTATTCCAACTTAGAAGATTTTTTTCATAATCAAGTTTTACAAAAATGCCAATTGGATAATTTTTTGTTAAGGTTGAAGTTAAAATATATTTTACTCCAGCAATATCTTTTACTCCTGTGTATATATTATTTTTTATCGTTTTATTCAAAATATCGATCTCTTCAATATCTTTTCCAATAGACTTTGTACTATCAGAACTTAGTAATAATATTCCATCTAATCTAACTAATTCAAAAACTACATTTTCAGAATCTATATTTGTAATAAAACTATTTATAAAGTAATCACTATTTAAGTTAATTATAACTTTAAAATCACCTTCTATTGTTTCTATTTTTTTAGAAATAGGAATAAATGACTTTTCAATTGTTTCAGAATCATCTTCATAATTATATATATCATTACCACTTATAAAATCTCTTCCAGTCCAAGGAGTAGATACTTTTAAAATATTATCATCAAATAAAGTTTTAGGGAAAAAGTTTTGATTATTTATAACCACTCCCAAATTATAAATATTTGAGCTATAGATTATTTTTTCATTTTTTAAAATATTTAAAGATCTAATTTGAGGATAGTTTATTTGCATTTGTTCTAATCGATTATTTATATCAACTTTTTCTAAATCAAATAAAGATGCAATATTTGTAATTATTTGTTCAATGTTACTAATATCTTGGTTTAAACCTTTAGAAAAAGATTTTGCATTTAGTTTTGATATTGTTAAATAATTATTTACAGCTTCTTCTTTTAAAATAGACAAGGCATACATAATACTACTTGTAATTATCAAAAATGATATAAAAGCACCAATAAACAATTTAATATTTAACTTCATAACTATACACTATCTATTAATAAATTACTTTAATTTAACTATAGGTAATAAACCATTTCTTTTAGCAAGCTTTTTTAATCGTCCATCAGTTTTAATATCTTTAATAAACTTTTCTACTCTATTGTAAAATTTATCATCACCATATTTCATTGTCCAAGCATAAGGAATTAAATAGAAAGTATTTTTAGGAATAATTAATTTTGCCCAATCTGTTTTTGCTAACATTTTTTTACCATAAGGATAATCAGTCATAAAAACATCTGCTCTACCTGCTCTTACTTCATCCTCTCTTTGTTTAAACCCTTTAATTACTACTAGCTTTGCATTTTTTAATTTTTCTTTCATAATAGGTTCATGGTAAGTTCCTTTTGCAACTGCAACTACTACACCCTTTTTATCAATATCATCCCAAGTTTTAACTTTTTTGTTTGTTTTTGTTGTAACAGCGTAAATATCACTTTCTAAATGAGGGGTTGTAAATCTTATTTTTTCTCTTCTTTTTTCTGTATTACCTATGGCAAACATTGCAATATCACATTTGTTTGAGCTTATATCATCTATAAGTGTTGGAAATGAACTTTTAACTAATTTTAAATTGACATTTAAATCTTTTGCTAATTCAATAGCTAAATCACTATCAATACCCTCAAGTTTTTGTGTTCTTATATCAATATACGAGATTCCATAGTATTGTGGCCAAATACATACTCTTATTTCGTTATTAGCTTTTATTAGATCTAATCTACTATCTTTTGCATATAAAAAATTTGTAAAAAGTAATATAAATAAAATATTTATTTTAAACAATTTTTTCATTATTTTCCTTTTTTATAAACGTATAATACATAATTAATTTAGGTTGAAACTTAATTTGTAGAATTAATACATATTATAATATTAATATGTAGAGTGTGTGGATTTAAAAAAATTTATGTGTTTCTAAAAAATTTTTTGATCTTTCATGACCTTGTGATTCTGCCATTTTCAACCAATATCTAGCTTTTTCCATATTTTTAGTTGTACCATAACCGTTATAATAAAATAGACCTAAATAGTACATTGATTTAAGGTTATTCTGATTTGCGGCTTTTTTATATAACTGGAAAGCTTTTTTATAATCTTGCGAAGTGATATTACCATTTCTATAAATATCTGCCAATTTTATTATTGCTGTTTTATAATTTTGAACTGAAGATTTTTCTAGCCAAAAAACTACTTTTTCAAAATCTTTTTCTACTACATCACCAGACAAATACATCATGGCTAAATTATATTGTGCTACCTTATCTCCAGCATTTGATGAAACTTGATACCAATATAAAGCTTTTTTCTTATCTTTTTTAACTCCTTTTCCATAATAATACATTGAAGCTAAATTATTTTGTGCAATAACTACACCTTGTTGAGCAGAGTCTTTGTAGTATTTAAAAGCTATTTCAAGATTCTCTTTTGTTGGATTTTTTTCATAAATTAATCCAAGATTTAATTGAGCTAAAGCATATCCTTGATTAGCAGATTGCTCATACCAATATTTTGCTATTTTTAAATCTTTATTAACAACTTCTCCAAGAAAATACATATGAGCAAGATTATTTTGAGCTTCTTTATTCCCATTTTTTGCAGCAATTTCATACCAAAATAAAGCCAATTCTTTATTTTGCTCAACACCTAAACCTTTATAATTTAACAATCCAAGGTTATATTGAGCTAAAGGATTATCTTCCAATGCAAGTTTATTTAATTGTTCTAAAGCAAGTGAATATTTCTTTTTTTCTATATTACTTATTGCTTCATCAATTGAAACTGCATAAAGATGTAAAAAAGATAATAAAAAAATTGTTATTAATCTATTCATTTTCTGTTTTTATTCTATCCAGTGTTTTATCAATATTTGTATTTACTATATCATCTAATTCCTGAATTTTTTTATCTAACGCATCTTCTGCCTCAAGACTTTCTTGAGTATCTTCTAAATTTCCATTTTGTTTTTCAAGAATATCATTATTTGAATCCTCTAAAGTAAAAACTATATCATCAGCTAATATATCATCTTCAATTTCAGATAAAGATTTACTAGCTTTTCTTTGAGAAATTAAAATATTTGTAACCAAATCATCTTTTGTTGGTGAATTTATTGTATTTAAATCGATTCCATCACATAAAGCATCATCTAATGAAACCATACAACTATTCCATTTATCATTTAATCCTAATAAATAATCTATTCTTTCTAAAAGAAATTTATGTAAATCTTTTGACAAATACTCACTAGTCTCTTTATCAAAATCTTTAATTCTTTTTAAATTAATTTTAACAATAGATTTTCCATCTTCCTCTTCAATTGAGATGTTCCAAATATCATTTGTAGTATAGGCATAAAAAGGGAAATGATTAAGTTTAGTTTTTTGAACTTCTAAATTGTTTCTATATGAATCTATTCTAAATTGCTCTTTTCCTAAAAGAATGAATACTTTTTTAGCTGCTTCAAATATTGCATCTTTTGAAATATCTTCATAAACTTTTGTTGTCGTATTTTTTTCATACTCTGAGGTATTTATACTTTTTGTAGTTGAACTACAACCTACAAAAATAAAAAATATGAATATATAGAAATATTTAATCATTTATAAATCCTATCTACTTGCTGCATAAGTACCAAGTCTTTCTAATAAATCATAATCTGCATCAAGTTTAACTGTATCTGCAACTACTTTGATATTGTATAATTCTGCAAAAATTAAAATATTTTTTACTTTATGCTTTTTAATTACATCATTTGAAAAACCTGTTGTATATTCATGACTCATTCTAATATAATCAAGATTAAGATTTTTTAATTCTTCTAATGGATAATCAGTAGTCTTATATCTTTTTAATATAATACTTGCTCCAACCTTATGAATACTTTTTATAAACTCAATAAAAGAATCTTTATTTAAATAAGCTGTATATGAAGTAATACTAAATACAATTTTATCTATGATATCTTGATTTGCTTTTAACACATCTAATAACCATTTCATAAATTCTTTATTTTTTATTGATGTCATAGAGATATTTATAGCTATCTTATGATCTATATTATTACCTCTAATGTAAGCAAGGGTTTTAACAAGAACTAACTTATCAAACTTATCTGCTATATGAAGTTTATCTGCAACAGAAATAAAAGAACCTATAGGTTGAGGATTACCATTTGAGTCAATTAATTGTGGAGAAGCCTCACTCATAATTAAGTTTTCATCATCATCAAAAGTATATGTATCAAATACAAATTTCAAATTAAACTCAGCTCTTTTTATAATATCAACTACATTACTATCCAACTCAGAATAGTTTCTTTCAATTTCATCTTCTGCAACTATATAAAAAGAGTTTTTCCCTTGAATTTTTGAACGTTCGTATGCCTTTTCTAAAGTTGATAATAAAGAATCAATAGTTCCATATATGTCAAAAAATGTACCACCTATTTGGATATAATCATCTGGGATATTATAAATATCACTTAGTTTTTCATTTAATTCTTTTATAATATCATTGCACATTAATTCACAAGTTTCCATTTCTATATTTTTAGCAATTATTGCAAATTTTGAACCATAAAACCTATAAAGTTTCATCTCTTTATTGTATTTAAAAATCACATTCTTTAATATATTTACATAACTTTCAATAAAACTATTAATATATCCTGAATCATATTTTTCACTTATTTCACTAAGCTTTTCAATTTTTAAAATAAAGATATATCCAGGTATGGCTGAGACATACATACTTTTTATATCAAAATCAAATATTGTTTTATTTGGAAGTCCTGTTAGAGTATCACTAGAAACTTTTAACTCTAATGATTCTTTATTTACATTCAATTCATTTTTTAAAGCTGCAACTTTTCCTGATAATTTAGAGATTTTTTTAGTTAATTCCTTTATCTCAGGTGTACCTTCAAACTGACTTTTATCAATAATTGAAAATTTATCTAATAATATATTTTCCAAATATTCATTTAGATAATTTACTGGCAAAGTAACATATTTTTTAAATAAATATTTATGATAAAAACCTAATACAAAAATAAGAGGTAAACACATAACTATATTAAAAAGAATAAGCGTAAAAAGAAAATTTTGTATCTCACTATTTATTTCATATTTATTTATTTCATAAGTAATAGAAGCAACTGTATATCCTTGCTTTTTGATAGGATATGTTTTATTTAATTTATTTGTATCTAAAAAATTTCTTAAAAATGAACTTTCATTATTGCCTGTAATTAATCTTTTTTCTTTGATATTCGAAAAGTCTAATTTTGCAATAATATTTTTAATTTGACCATTTTTATATAATTGATATCTAACTCTAAGAGGCTGAGTTATTTCATAATTGTTTGAAGATATAAATTCATAATAAGAACTATTTGGTAGTTTGGTTATTAGACCAAATCTAACATCTACTATCACTTCTCCCAAACTCCATGACTTGTCATTAAAACCTTCAGAATTATCTATAAGAGTGTTTTTATCAAATATATATCTATTTTTATCTATTTTTATAAGTGAGAAAAGAGAAGTACTAAATACTTTTTCAATATCTTTTTTTATATTTTCTTTATTATATGTTAGAAAATCATTATTTAGTTTGCTATTTAAATAATTTACATTAACTTTATACATATCAATTTTTTTATTTAATATTATTTGCTTATAATATTGAAAATACAAATATGAAGAAAATATAAACGTCAAAGTAAACACAATTAACATTATATTAGAATAAGTAGTGTTACTATGAGTAAATTTATTACTAAACTTTTTTATCATCTAACACTTCCTATCATTTTAACAGGAGGATTTGATTCATAAATAACTGGATGTAAAGTTTCCGTTGCTTTTTTTGCTTCTTCTTTAGTATTATAAATACCATAATAAAGTTTTACTCTTTTAGAAGATTCTTTTACTACATAATATGGTCCAACTGCTCTTGCACTAACAAACCAATTAACTTCACTTGGCTTTAATGTAGCGATTTCTAAAGTAAATTTATCTTTTGAAACTGTTTGAAATTTTACTCTAAAGTTTTCTAACCTTTTTTTATAAGGGATAAACTCTTCTTTTTTATCTTGCTCTTTTGCACCAAAATCAATTTCCTCTATAGAAGTTTTAGGACGTACATATTTTACTTGTTTAGAGGCTTCTTCTTTTGCTATTTTCTCTGTTTCAAGTTTTGTTAATCTTTCTGCTTCTTCTTTCGCCTTTTTCTCTGCATCAAGTTTTGCTAATCTTTCTGCTTCTTCTTTAGCTTTTTTCTCTGCATCAAGTTTTGCTATTCTTTTTGCTTCTTCTTTTGCTTTCTTTTCTGCTTCAATTTTTGCTAATTTTTCAGCTTCTTCTTTAGCCTTTTTATCTGCTTCAAGTTTCGCTAATCTTTCTGCTTCTTCTTTAGCTTTTTTCTCTGCATCAAGTTTTGCTATTCTTTTTGCTTCTTCTTTTGCTTTCTTTTCTGCTTCAATTTTTGCTAATTTTTCAGCTTCTTCTTTAGCCTTTTTATCTGCTTCAAGTTTCGCTAATCTTTCTGCTTCTTCTTTTGCTTTTTTCTCTGCTTCAAGTTTTGCTAATCTTTCTGCTTTTTCTTTTGCTTTCTTTTCTGCTTCAATTTTTGCTAATTTTTCAGCTTCTTCTTTAGCCTTTTTCTCTGCTTCAAGTTTTGCTAATCTTTCTGCTTCTTCTTTCGCTTTTTTCTCTGCTTCAAGTTTTGCTAATCTTTCTGCTTCTTCTTTCGCTTTTTTCTCTGCTTCAAGTTTCGCTAATCTTTCTGCTTCTTCTTTCGCTTTTTTCTCTGCATCAAGTCTTGCTAATCTTTCTGCTTCTTCTTTCGCTTTTTTCTCTGCTTCAAGTTTTGCTAATCTTTCTACTTCTTCTTTCGCTTTTTTCTCTGCATCAAGTCTTGCTAATCTTTCTACTTCTTCTTTCGCTTTTTTCTCTGCATCAAGTCTTGCTAATCTTTCTGCTTCTTCTTTCGCTTTTTTCTCTGCTTCAAGTTTTGCTAATCTTTCTACTTCTTCTTTCGCTTTTTTCTCTGCTTCAAGTTTTGCTAATCTTTCTGCTTCTTCTTTAGCTTTTTTATCTGCTTCAAGTCTTGCTAATCTTTCTACTTCTTCTTTAGCTTTCTTTTCTGCTTTTAAAATTTCAGTATTATTTAAATTATTTTTTCTAAATGAATCTTGTGATCTAAAAATTTTTTGAATATATGGTTTGTTTCTCTTTAATTCATCTGATAAATTCTGTAAAGCATTTAATGCTTCATTTCTATCAGAATAAATACCTGAAAGAACCATTACCCTTCCACTATTTGAATGTAATAAAATAGATTCTTTTTCAATACCATTTTGATTAACAAATTTTTCAGCTTCTTCTAAACTTATAAATGATGCAAGACTGATTGTATAGTTATCTCTTGAGGCATTTAAAAAAGTTTTTTCATAAGTAGATAAACTATCAATTTCTAAATCTTTAACTTCTTTATTATCTAATTCTTTTTTCTCTTTTTTTGTCTCTTCTAATGATTTCTTTTCTTCTTTAGTAGTATTTAAAGGTTTTACTTTTTCTAAAGAGTCATCTTTATTTATTTTTTCTTCATTAAAAATCAAATTGTCATTATATTGTTTTTTCACAGAAGATACTTTTTCTACTATTGGAAATATATTTTCATTTTCTAAAATTAATTTATTTATTTCATCTTCAATACTTGTATAATCTTCATATATACCTGTAACTAACTTCAATAGTTCTCCACTATTTCCATATCTAAAGAAAAATGAGTCTTCATAAATCTCATTTTTATTTATAAATTGCTCTAATGCATTTAAATCTGTAAATGAAGAAACATTTATTGTATAAAATGCATCATTTGTATTTAAAAATTTTTCCTTAAATTCTGAATTAGTTTTAAATACTTTTTTTTCTGGAGGCTTAATTAATTTTTCTATAACTTTTATTTTAGTCTTTTGCTTTGGAACTTTTACTTTTAAGCCTTTTATATATTCATTATATAATTTTTTTATCTCACTTACTTTTTTAATTTCATATATTTTATCTGAATTTTTTTCTTCTAATTGTTTTAAATAATCTTCTGCACTCTGTCTAGTATCAAAATTATTATGTGCAATCTTAGTTTTAATATTATATTTATCAACCACATCATAAGCAAATGAATTATCATCTAAATCATACTCAATCATAAAATTAAAAGCATCATAAATAGAATCAAAATCACTAATCTCTATCATAAAACTTTCATCATCGAAATTTTTAAACTGCTGTAAATATTTATCAATTTTTTCTTTTAATGATATTTCAGGAATTTTAATCTCTATTTCTGGCTTTACTTCTTTCTTATCTTCTAGATCTTTTTTTGATTTTTCATTTTCAACTAAAGTTAAATCTTGACCATCTTTTGCAATTACAGTTTTTTTATAATCACTTTTAGAAAAATCAATAAATTTTGAACTATCTGGATTTACATCAAAGAAAGATGATAGTTCTCCTGTAAGCTCTAATATATTAAAGAAGTCTACAAGTTGGTTTTTTTCAAAATTTACAAGCTCTGTTTCAGCAGAATTTAGTTGTCTTTGCCCTTGTAAAAGTGTATTTAAATCTTGTTCTCCTAATTTAAAAGCTTCCCAATATGCAGTAACCATTTTTCTTGAAGCTTTAATCTCTTCAACTGTACTTTCTATAGCATCTTTTACAGTTTTTACAGATGTATGAATTTTAGATAAATTCCATTTTACTTTCTTTTTTTCTTCTTCAAGCTTATAAGATAAATCTCTTATTTTACTATTTGCTTCTAATACTTTATTTTTGTCTCTTCCACCATTAAATAAATTATAAGTAAGTTTAACTTTTCCACTTAAATCTGTTTCATCTTCTTCAATATCTTCACCATCAAATGTCTTTCCATAAGATAATTCAAAATCAACTTTTGGTTTAAATGCTGATCTCTTATTTTTTTGATTATACTTTTCAGCTTCTATACTTTTATAATAATTGATTAGGTTTCTATTCTTTTTTAAAGCTCTTTTATAAAGTAAATCAAAATCTGTAATATCAATATTGAAATTTTTTTCATAAGGGATAGTTTTTTGAAACTCTTCACCTACAATATACTCATAATATCTAAGTGCCTCAACAAATTTTGATTTAACTTTTACAAGCTTTGTCACTGCATTTGCAACATTAGCTTTTATTGATGTTAAATCCCCAATTGAAGCTGCACCACTTTCATATTTTGCAGTAACAATCTCTAATATTTTATTTAACTTCTTCATATTTCGTTCATTTACCATAACTGAACGATTTGTAAAAACTACATCAAAATATGCTTTAATAGCTTTTTTAATCTCTTCATCTAGTTTAATTCTATATTGATTTCTGGCAACTTCAAGTTTTTTAGAAACACTTTTTACATTATTAAAAGTTGCATTTCCAGAATATAGATTTTGTCTTAATACAAATTCAAAATTATTGTCAGTATAAAACTTATATTTTTCACCCTCATTTTGTCCAGGCTTAGTTCTTGTTCTTCCATATTCATAATTAAAATTTAATGTAGGATAATAATCTGCCATTGCATTTTTAACTTTTATTTCATATTGAATAACACTCTCTCTTGATGATTTTAAAATATCACTTTTTGATAAGGTTTCTAATACAACATCAATAAGTTTTACTTTTTGATAAAGATTTGTATCAAGATCATTTTCAGAATTAAAAGTCTTGATTTTAGAAATTCCCGGTACCTCTGATACATACTCTTTTTTTACAGCATTGATAGGTTCTTTTTTACCTTCAATTTGTTTTAATTTTGTAGGTCTAATTAAATTTAAATTATTTGTATCATCCAATCCATACATTGATGAGATAATTAAAAAGATTAATAAAATATATTTCAAAATACTCTTGTTCACTATTTTTTTATCCTAATCACCAAATATCCATTCTGTTTATTTATCTTTTCTTTAACTTCAGTACTAGATAATAAATCAATTCTTACATCTTTTTTTTCATATCCTAATTTTCTAATTAAGTTTCTAGTTCCTATTGATCTAGCTAATGAGATTTGTTTTGCAATTGTAGCACTAGCCCTTCCTTGAACATCTGCTGCATTAATTAAAACTTGATGTTTTCCATATTTTTCTTTTACTTCAGCAAGAAAAACTTTTAATTGTTTTGTAATAGCATTATCAAAGAATATTTCATCACCTTTAAAAGTAATTATAAAATAATCATCAACATTTAAAATCTGTTGCTTTGTATCATTATCATCATCTTTTCTATCTTTTACATCAATACCACCAGCTTCAATTTCTGACTCTTCTTTCTCTTTTGCTTTTACAGTTCTTTCTTCAATAGTTTTTCTAAGCCTAATAATTTCATTTTGCATCTGTGCAATAGATTGAGACTGATTTTGTGTTTGAACTTGTGCTTGTGTAGGAACTTGTTCTTGATACATTTTAGTTGTTCCTTCACTAGGATTATCATTTACTATTAAATCATCAGTTGCAATTGAACCAGTATATGATACTTTATATTTAAATTGAGCATAGTAACCAAGGTTAACTAATACTACTAATAAAAATAGTAACATTACTAAAATAACTGATGAAAAAATATCCACGAATGAAGGCCAAGGATTAAATTCATCTTCACATCTATTTGCCATACATTAACCTATTTTTTTGACTCTAATTTATCTAGCTTTTTACTTAAAGTTGAAACTAACTCTAATAATAACTTATTATTTTCTTCTTGTAATGTTAAACTTTTTTTAATACTTCTGTGTTCTGATAAAATTACATTTGATATCTCTTCCAAAGACTCTTGCATCATTGAAGCATTAGAGAATTGATTAACATTAGATTCTCTTAATGTAGAAACAATGTTTTCTAATAATACTGCTTCTTTTTCATTAACTTGATTAGAATTAGAAAGAGTATCTGTAATTTGTTTATAGATTTGTTCTGAAGACCTGTTTGAATGTTCAAGCTTATCTGTAAAATCTCCCATTGTATCAATAAATACATCTAAGAAACCTTGCATATTTCCCCCTCCACCTTGAGACGAGGCAGCTAATATTCCAAGTTGTTCTCTTGCTTCTTCCATAGTATCTGAACTTTGAGAATCGATAATTTTACCTTTCATCCAATCCTCAACATCTTGTAAAAATCCAGCTTGATTTCTTGTTAAAATATATTGCATTACATTTAAAATTACAGCTGAAGCAACACCAAATAAAGAAGAAGCAAAACCTACAGCCATACCACCTAAAGGACCAGAGAAATTAGTCATAATTTCACCAATATCAATATCATCTCCACCAAAAGATAAAATAATTGCTCCCATTTCATCAATTGCAACTAGTAATCCTGTAAAAGTACCAAAAAGACCCAACATAAGTGAAGTACCAACGAAAAAGTTAGTATAACCTTTTTGATTAAAAAATTGTTCATTTAGCCATTCACTAACATCTTTTGCTTCATCTTGTGTAAAATAAAGAACACCTTTTTTTGCTCTTTTATTAAACATATGTGCAATAGTTGCAGGAAAGATACCAGTGATTCCTTGTAGATAAAACTCTAAAGCTTTTCCTTTTTTATATGCTAAAATACCAAAAGTACCAGAAAGCATTGTAAGTTTTATAGCTGCTTGATATAAAATCAAAAGTCCAATTGAAAATATTGTTAAAATAGCAACATTAAAAGTTAATGTTGCCATAAAGAATGTTTTAATTAGATTTAGATTTGAAAAAACTAAAAATAGTATAAATAATAGAAAAATAAAATATATTTTTAATATTTTGATACGTCTCATTTAAAAACCTTAAAACATAAATAGAAGAATTGAGATAACCAAACCTAAAGCAACTGTGGTGACGGTTTTTGTCATATTATCAACTATATTAACAAATGCACCACTACCCTCAACAGGTTCACCAATTACTACTAATCCAATAACATTTCCTTCTATATCTGCTACTCTTTGAACTGCCCTAAAATATGTATCACCTACAGAGTAACCATCTTCAAGCATTTGTTTGTAACTGTCTTTTCCAGCTTCAATTATTTTTGCAAAGAATTGACCGTCATATTTTTCTTCTTCTACATATAAAGTATCAATAACCTCTCTATATTTACCATCTCTAGCGTTTATTGAAAGTCTATTTAACATTCTTTCTTCTATCATAAAAAGAAATATTAAATCATCTTTCATATATTCAGCTTTATAATCATGCATCTCTTCTTTTAATTCCAAAATTCCTATTAAATTATCATTTGAAATTATAGGTTCAATATAAGTATAATAAATACCATCTGATAAAACTTCAATTCCAAAAATCTTATTTTTAGTGTTTATTACAGAGTTAATAGTACTTCTGTATTGATTAACCTGATTGAAAACTGGATAGAAACTCATTTGTAAACTGCTAAAACCATTTTCTTTATAACTATTATTAAAACTTGTTACTACACTTCCTACATTTTGTAAATCATTGTTTTCGATACTAGAAATGAAGTTTTGATTTGATTTCATTGTTAAAATAATTTTTTTAAGAGTTTGTTCTTTTTTTACAACTCTATTTTTATAATTTTTTACATAAGTTGAAGACATATTTATATATACATCTTTTGATACGCTCTCAGTCATATGAGTTAAAAGATATAAAGACAAGAAGATACCTGAAACAGATAGAAATGCTAAAATTGTAAACCATAAACCTTTTTTAGATTTTAAGTCAGAAATAAATTTTTGAAGAAACTTGAAGAAGCTAAACATTAATTAACCCTTAAAATAATATATTAAGTGTATATATTATTTAAATTTCCCTTTTATTAAGATGAAAATTTGGTTTAATTATGTAAAAAATAATAACTTATTATCTTTTATTTCTCTCCTAAAGCATTATTACTGATATCTTTTAGTGGTTTAATAATATATTGAAGTATTGTTTTCTTACCAGTTAATATATTTACATTAGCAATCATACCTGGTAAAATTGGTAATTCAGGTGCAAACTGATTACTATCTACTTTAACTTTTACTAAATAATAAATATTACCATTTCTATCTTCAAAAGAATCAGGAGAAATAGAGATTAATTTACCATCTAATAAACCATATTTAGAAAAATCATACGCCGTGATTTCTACTGAAACTTTTTGACCAGCCCAAATTTGTGCTCTACTGCTAGTAGCCACTCTAGCCTCTATTGTTAAAGAATCATCTAGTGGTGTTATTTCAGCAACTTTATCACCAGATTTCACTATACCACCTATGGTGTGAAAATATAGTTTATTAATAATACCATTTACAGGAGAAGCTATATGTTTTCTAAGCTCTCTATCTGTATTTGCTTTATTTTTCTCTATAAGTTTATTTATCTCTGCTTTTAAACTTGAGTACTTTTCTAAATATTTAGTTTTAATCTCTGATTTAACACTTTGAATCTTCTTTTGAGCCTCTTGTATCTCTTCTTTTATGATAGGTATGCTATTTCTTGTTTCTGAGAGTTTTGTTACTATATTTTGTTTCTTAGAAAGTTCCCCAATATACTCTTTTTTTGATACAACTTTTTTCTTATATAAAGATTCCAAAATTTGCATATTTGTTTGAGCTAGATTAAGTTCTAAACTCAAATTCTCAAATTTGGTTTCTGCTTCTTTTAATTTATATTCTTTTTGTTTTAGTTGGTCTTTTGTTATATTTATTTTTGTTTTTTTGTTTTTTAAATCTTCAAAGAATATTTTTTTCTCATTTTCAATTATATCTGGTATTTTTTCTTTTAATTCATCAGGAAAACTAATCTCTTCTTTTTCATCAATTGAGGCTTCTAATCTTATAGCAGAAGCTTTAAATGCTAATAAATCAATCTCTTTTGATTTTAAATCTGCTTTAAAAAACTCATTTGAAAGAGTATAAATTATTTGACCTTTTTTAACAGTATCACCCTCTTTTACTCTTATATCAGATACGATTCCACCCTCTAAATTTTGTAAAATTTTTGTTTGACCTGAAGGAACAACTTTACCACTTCCTCTTACTACTTCATCAACTTCACTAAATGTAGCCCATGAAATAAATGCAATAAAAAATAGCATAATAGGTATAACTGAAACATAATAGTTCCATTTCTTTTCTTCAAATAATAATTTATTGCTCATACCTATTTCCCTCGTTGTTGTAACGCTGCTAAAACTTTATCTTTTGGACCATCAGCTACAATTTTACCATTATTTAAAACTATTACTCTATCAACAAGTTCTAGTGCGGCAAACCTATGTGTAATAACTAATAATGTTTTATCTTTTAAAATCTCTTTTATATGAGTTATCAATGTTTTTTCTAATCCTACATCAAGTCCTGTTGTTGGTTCATCCAAAATTATAGTTGAAGGGTCTTTTAAAATTGCACGTGCTAAAGCAACTAGATGTCTTTGTCCAACTGAAAGATTACTTCCCCTTTCTCCAACTTGAAGCCCATCGCCTTGTCCAGATTTTTTTACTAAATCATCTAATCCTGTTAATTTTATAATACTCATCATTTTTTCTTTACTAATAGGACTTGATAATTCTATATTCTCTTTTAAAGTTCCAGAAAATAAAAAAGGTTCTTGGGGCATTACTCCAATATTTTGTCTAATCTCAACTGGATGAATAGTTGAGATTTCATGTCCATCCAAAAATATACTACCTTTACTTGGTGAATCCAAGCCCGTTAATAATCTTAAAAATGTAGTTTTCCCAGCACCTGTTTGTCCAATAATACCAACTTTTTCACCAGGTTCTATTTTTAATGAACAATCATCTAAAGATGGATATTTACTGTTTTTGTAGAAAAAACTTACTTTAGAAAACTCAATTTCACCTTTAAATTTTCCAGCACCAATCTCAACATTTTTATCATTTTCAAGTGGTAAATGCCAAAACTCATTTATATTGTTTAAAGACTCTTTTATCTCCTTAAATCTTATTACCATCATAGATGTTTGGATTACTGGAACCATAGCACGACTAGAAAGAATCGTAACAGCAATTAAACCACCAACAGTTAAGTTTTTTGAAGAGATTTCAAATACACCTACAATAATAACAGCCATAGTTACAAACTGTACAACAGTTTGAGAAAGGTTCATTGAAAATACATTTAAAGATTGAATTTTTCTACCAATACTATCAGTAGAAGCAACCATATTACGCCAATTAAACAATTTACTTGAAGTTGCATTTGAAAGTTTTATTATCTCACTTCCTTGAATTGTTTCTACTAAATAACTATTTTTTGATTGCAAATTTTCAACATTTTTCTTACTTAAATTAGAGATTGGAATTTGCATAATAACATTAAATATAATAATCAAAATAGCTACTGAAAGAGGAACCATAGCAACGGCTGGAGATATTAAAAATATTACAAAAATTGCAATAAAGAAGAAAGGTAAATCTATTACTTGAAGGATTGATTTAGTTGCAAAAAAATCTTTTATTTGATTTAATTCTCTAAAAAGATTTGCTTTTGAACCAACTAGCATATTATCAAACTCTGATTTTATGCAAAGCATTCTTTTCATCAATTCTTCTTCTAAATATAAACCAAGTTTTTTTGCAACATTTTCTATAATATGATTTCTTACACTTTTAAAATAAACATCAAATATTAATATTATAATAACTCCTGAGGCTAATACAAAAAGTGTTTCGGTTGCATTATTTGGAACAACTCTATCATATACACTCATTGTAAATAAAGGAACAGCCAATGCAAATATATTAATAAAAAATGTTAAAAATCCTATTTCCACATATGAACGCCAAAATGTTTTTACAGGTGCCCAAAACCAATCTTTTGTTCTTTCTACTTCTAATAATTCTTCTTTTTTTGAATCTCTGAATATTAAAATTGCTTTTTTAAAATGTTTTAAAAAGCTTATATTCTCTTTTATTGTTTTATCATTTATTGGATCATATAAAGATACTGTTTTATCTTTTTTCAATAAAACATAAGGTTTGTTTTCTTTATCAAATATTATACAAGGGAAAAAGTGAGAAGGGATATCAACACCATCAATATCCTTTTCAACTGCACTTAAACCTACTTCATTTGCAACATCAATTACCATCTCTGTAGTAAAACCATTGTGGGATATGGCTGAGAGATTTAAGATAGTATCAATAGAAATATCACCAAAATAAAAATCTAAGATATATTTTAAGGTATATAAAAGTGGATATTCCTCTTTATATACCTCTTTTTCTAAAACTTCGTCCAAGTAGTTACCTATCTATTTTAATTTTAAAATTAGAAAATAGTTTATCATAAATAGACTGAAATACGCTATCCCAGACTCTTGCAGTTTTTTGTCTAAAAAGTTTCGCACTTTTATACCAAGGAGTTGTATCTCCTTTATTTGACCATCTCCAATCTGGAATTTTTTGAAGAGGAATCCAAACTGGAACATCTAAAGCTCCTGCTAGATGGGCTACTGAAGTATCTGAAGAGATAACTAAGTCAAGCTCTTTCATAAGACTTGCTGTTTTCGAAAAATCTGTTAATTTATCAGTTAAATCAATAATTTTATCTTCAAGATTATACTTTTTAATATCTTCATTTTCAGGTCCAACTTGTAAAGAATAAAGGTTTATTTTTGGATTATTAGCTAAAGGTATAAAATATTCTAAACTAAATACTTTCCCATCATAACTCTCACCTGTAACAGATGCACTCCAACATATACCTATGTTTAATTTCCCTTTTTCCTCTTTTACTTCCAACTCTTTATCTTTTGTGGCAAATAGATATGGAAACTCTTTAGGTAAATCTTTTGATGATTTTAATTCTAAAATTTTTGCTAAACTCATTATTGGAAGATGATAATCAAACTCAGGCGTATCTTCACTTCTATCAACTAATATATCAATCTCTTCAATAGCTTTAAATAACTCTTTTAATTCATCTCTACATTTAACTGCAATTTTACAAGAAAATTTCTCTTTAAAAGGTTTTAAAAATCTTATAAACTGTATAGAATCACCAAAACCTTGCTCTGAATGTAAAAGTATAGTTTTATCTTTTATCTTTTCTTTTCCAGTAAACATAGGTTTTGAAAAGATATCTTTATTATTTGCAATATGGGATAACATCTCATCTTTTCTAAATCTCCACTCATACTCAGCAAAACCATTTTTATAATCCCCTTTTGCCAAATACATTGTTGCTAAATCAAAATGAGCATTTACAAAGTCTGGTTTTAATTCAATTGCTTTTTTATATGAATCAATCGCTTTTTTTGTTTGACCTAAATGTTTATATGAATTACCAACATTACTATAAGCATTTTCCCCTTTTGGTTCTAATTCAATAGATTTTTCATGTAGTTTTGCTGCTTTTTTGTAATCATATATTTTATTATATACATTACCAAGATTTGTATAAGCTCCACCATTTTCAGGATTTTTTTCAATTGCTATATTAAGAGATTCTATAGCTTCATCATACATTTTAAGTTTATTATAACAAGCTCCAATATTGCTATATAATTCATAATATTTTGGATTTACTTTTAAAGCTATTTTAAATATTTCAATAGCTTCTTTATATTTTTCTTGTTTATATAAAACTACACCAATATTATTTATAGCTTTATCATAATTTGGATTGATTCTTACTGCTTCTTTATAACTTTTAATAGCATCATTATATCTTCTTGACTTTTCATAAACCATACCGATATTGTTATATATTTGAAAATCTTTTGGATTTATCTTAAGTGCATCACCATATACTTTTAATGCTGCTTCTAAATTTCCTGTATCTTTTAACAAGTTACCAAGATTATTATATGTTAAACCATATCTTGGGTTCGAATTTATAGCTTTAATATAACTATCAAATGCCTCTTTATTTTTTCCAAGTTTTCTTAAAATAAAACCTAAATTACAATATGCTTCTGCATTTTTAGAATCCTCATTTAATATTTTCTCATAAAGTTTTTTTGCCTTTTCTAAATCATTTTGACTATAAGCTTTATGAGCTTCTTGAAATAAAGAGATCAATTTATATTTACTATTTTTTAATAAACTTATAAAAGTATTGTTAGATATTTTTTCACTTGATATTTCAATAGGTAACTTTGAAATACTTTTTTCTTCAAATTCTTTTATTAAAAGAGAATGTATATTTACCTTATTATCTATCCATCCTTTATTTGTAGGAACTGCACTTTTAAGATTGTTTAAAATATAGATTAATGCATCATCTTTTAAAGATTTTTTTATTAATTTTATATCCTCTTGTGGTTTAATACAATGCTGTAATACCCAAATAGAATACGCAAAATCAAACTTTTTACCCTCTTCTATTTTATTTTTGAATTCTTCTAAAGATATGGCTTCAAAGTTTGAACTATTTACATATTCTGTAGCCAATTTTCGCATAGATTCTGAAATATCAACTCCAATAATTTTACAAGAAGTTTTTTCAATTAGTTCTTTTGCTATTCTTCCTATTCCACACCCATAATCTAGTATTGTCTTATTTTCATCCAAGTCTAACTTACTAATTATATCATCCACTACAAAGCTAGTTTCTTTATCCCATCTCTCTTCTGATGAAACATTTCCCTCCTTTGTTAATATAATTTTTTTTGCATCTTCTAAATCATTTTTTTCAAAAATTTGTGGGGTATAAACCATTTTATTATCCATTTACTTTCCTAATTTTTCTAAACTAAAACTATATCTAAATCAACATTACCTAAATCATATGTTCCACTTGAAATAACATTTCCACTATCACCAGTTGCAGTATTTCCATCATTATCACTATCATATGTGATACCATTTACATCGGTGAATTTAATATGTTCTGCATCACTAGCATTTAATTTAAGAGTGAAGTTTGATCCTGAACCATTCCAAGCATCTAAAAGTGAATCAGAAAGAGTAAACTCAAACTCATCACTAGTAGTTCCAAAATCTAATCCTGTTAAATCAAGACTAGAGATATTTTCAAATGTAGAGTTGTCTCCAAACTGCTCTTCTGCACCTAATAATACTGAGGCATCTGTTATAGAAACAGAGTTTGTTCCACTTCCACCATCAATATCAAATTGTAATGAATCATCATCGAAAGATAAGTTTGTAAAATCTAATACAAAATCATCATTACCACCTAATCCATTTACATCTGAAGCTATTCCTGAGCCAACTGCTTCTTCTCCTAAAGTTACACTATCATCACTTGAACTTAAATTCAAGGTATCAAAATTGCTTATGTTTGTAAAATCAACATCTGTCATATTACCATTTGAAGTGATATTCAAGGTATTTATACCTGTTCCACCATCTATAGTATCTGCAAGGCTTAAATTATTTCCATCTACATTAAGTGTATCATCACCACTTCCCATATCAATTGAATCATAATTGAAACTATCAAGGGTAAAACTATCTACATTTGTACTATCTGTTAAGGATATATTATCTCCACTATCAAAACCTATACTTCTACTATCTAAATAATTCTTTTGGCTAATATCAATAGTTATTGCATCTGTTGCATTAATACCATCAACATTTGAATTAATAGTTGTAAAATCTGTTGAAGTGTTTAAGTTTGTACTACTATCAACTATTGTTACAGTGTCACCTGATGTAAATTCTAAATTTCCTGATGCTTGTTCAAATGTGATATTAAGTGTGTTATCACTAGCATCAAGTGTATCAACTCCAACTGCTTCTAAATTTGCAAAATCATAGGCAGATATTTGTGCTCCTGTTGCATTTAAAGTGACACTATCTCCACTATCAAAAGTGATATTGTTTGAGATCAACTCATCAACTTGTGTTTTAGAGATTGTAACATTGTTATCAGATACATTTATATTATCAACATATGAACTAAATGTTGTAAAATCAGCATTACTGATATTTGTACCACTATCACTTATTGTTACAGTATCTCCTGCTACAAACTCAGTTCCTGCTGTATCTAAAGCTGAAGCTTGAGAAACACTTAGTGTTGCTATATTATCATTTGCATCAAGATAATCAATATTTGTACCATAGTTTCCAATATTTGAAACTAATGCTGCTCCATTTGAACCAGTTATTGTAACTGTATCTGCAAGGGTAAAGTCTATACCAGCTGTTGCTTGTGATAATGAGATATTTAAACTGTTTCCACCTGCATTTACACTATCAACTCCAACTGTAGCTAAATCACTAAAATCTGCATTTTGAATATTTGTTGAATTATCTACAACATTTACTGTGCCATCTACAAAAGTCAATCCAGCTGTTGCTTGTGCAACTGTTACATTAATTGTATCAGTTCCACTTACATCAACTTGAGATACTCCATTTGTTTGTAGTGTAGAGAAATCAGCAGCAGAGATATTTACTTGAGAATCTACTACTGTAATAGTATCACTTCCATCAAAACCAATTCCTGAATTAGCTTCTGAAACAGTAACATCTAAAGCATTATCTGTTGCATTCACACTATCGATTCCATTTGCCACATATGTAGAGATATTCCCTTCAATATTTGTTGAAGTATCTTGAACTGTTAAAGTAAATCCATTTTTAGAGATATTTGCTCCAAATTGTGTTGCTTGTGCAGCTGAGATAATAGTATTCCCACTTAATACTAAACTTGTAGCATCACTTAAATTGTTTGAACTTATATCTCCTGTAACATCTGTAAGTGTAATCTCATCGTCAGCTCCCCTTGTAATATTTGCACTTCCTAAAGTTGTATATTGACTTAAACTCATAGTTGCTTCAATAGATGTACTATTATCGTTATTGTTTACATCTAAACTATTTACATCTGTTAAACTCCATGAAGAGATATCATTAGTTGCTTGGATATCTAAAGTTTCTACATTTGAAAGGGTTCCAATTGATACTGTATTTGTAACATTTAAGGTATCACTATTGTTTCCACCATCAATAAGTGTAGCGTTTTGAGAAAGGTTAATTGTATCATTTCCTGCTCCTGCATCTACGCTATCACTTCCACCAGAAGTTATATTTATGGTTTCATCAGAACTTGTTGCTGTTATTGTGTCTGTTCCTGCTGAATCATTGATTGTTAGGCTTCCAGTTAAATTATTTGTAAGAGAAGATAAATCTGTTGTACCATTTGCATTTACTACTAAATTTCCACTACCTTGTAGTGTTTGACCTGTAAGTTGTGTTCCATTTACAGTCATCTCTCCTGAACTTATTGTTAAGGTATCTACATTTGTTAAATTACCAGTATAAGTTGCAGTTCCTGACCAATCTGCATTTATTGTATTAACAGTTAAGTTAGTGAAATCCATATTTGTTACAGCATCTAAATTATTAACATTTAATATTCCTGTTCCACTTATAGTACTTCCAACTAGTTTTGAAGCGTCAGCAACTAATGTAGAACTAACTACAATAGAAGAAGCTGAGTTTATTGTTCCACTTGTAACTGTCATAGTTCCAGAATCAACTGTTAAGTTTGCATTACCAATATTACCTGTAAATGAGGCATCTCCACTCCATGAAGCATTTACTGTTCCCCCTATTGAAGATAAGTCTAAACTTGGATTTGCCTCTAAGTTTGTGATATTTAATGTTCCACTATTATTTACTGTTACCCCATCTAAACTAGCAGCATCAATTGTTAAAGTTTTTCCAGCTGCAACGTTAACAGTTGTTATACTAGCATCTAAAGAGCCCTCTAAGTTTGTATTTCCATTGACATTTAAAGTTTCAATACTTGTAATATTTACTCCACTAAAATCTAGATTATCAGTATTTATTGTTAAGGCATCTGTACCACTTCCACCATCTATATTATCAAGTGATGCAGTTGAGTTAACAATAAAATTATCATCTCCACCTCTACCATTGTAGTTTGTAAATCCTGCATTAGCAATTTGTGTAGTACCTACTGTTATAGTATCATCTCCACCATCACTTAAATTTAATGTTTCAAAACCACTAAGGTTTGTAAAATCTGCATCATTATAAGTTAAAGTACCATTTGTATCTGAAATATTTAAACTATCTGTTCCATTTCCAGCATTAATAGTATCACTACTACTTAGATTTACAGATGAAATATTTACATTATCATTACCATTGTCTAATATAAAGTTTACACCATCAAGTGTATTATCACTTAGATTTAAAGTATCATTTCCAGTATAGAAATCAACTGTATCAAGACCTGAGATATTTGCAAAATCTGCACTATCAATAGTCCCACTATTTGCAAAACTAATTGTATCAGTTCCACCTCCAACAATTGTATCTGAAGTAGTCAATGTATTTATATCGTTATAAATAACTGTATTATTCCCAGCTCCTAGATTTAATGAAACTCCATCAAGATAAGAATCACTTCCACTTAAAGTGATTTGATCATCACCATCTGAGAAGTTAACATCAGAGATATTAGTTACACCTGAGAAGTCTCCACTTGTAATTTGTCCTGAAGTTGTTAAAGTGATATTATTTGTACCACCATTTCCATTTACTACATCATCACTACTTAAATCATTTATTGCATAATTAAAAGTATCATCACCACTTCCACCTAAGATATTAAAATCTTTTGTTCCAACTGTTATATCATTTCCGCCGTCAGCTAAAACTATATTTTCAACATCTACATTTGCTAATTGAGTAGCATTGATTGTACCATTATCTAAGAACTCTAAAGTATCAATTCCACCATTTCCATTTACTATATCAGCATTTGATAACTGGGCAATTGTAAATTTGAAGGTATCAGCTCCACTTCCACCTTCAAGTGTAGTGTTTAGTGTGCCTACAGTTACACTATTTGTTCCATTTGCTAAGTTTACAGTTTCAATTGAGCTTACAGTTGTTAAGTCTACATTCCCAGCACTTGTGATATTTAAAGTATCATTTCCATCACTTCCATCAATAGAATCTGAACTATCAAGGTTTGTATTAGAGATATTTACAATATCATCTCCTGCTCCAAGGTTAACAGTATCATTACCAGTAGTTAAATTTACAATATCTACTTTATCACTCATTGTAATATTGTTATCACCTGTTCCATCGTTTAAAGTTACAGTTCCAGTGAAATTATCATTGTCAATTGAACTTAAATCAACATTTTCAGTAGCTGTTGCGCTATTTAAGTTTATTGCACCTGCACCAGCAATTATCATAACACCAGTTAATTGAGTATTAAGAAGTGTTAAAGTTTGAGATGCTGCAACATCATATCTATTAATTACTCCTAAGTTTTGAGAAGTTAAATTGATACTTGAATCAACATTTAATGTAATATCCCCATTTCCAGTATTTGTTAAATTATCAAAATCATGATCACTTGCTGTTGTAGTTGCATTAATAATAATATCACCATTTCCAACTGCATCTAAAGTTTCTCCATCTATTTGAGTTGATTCAATAGTTAATGTAACTCCACTATTAACATCAAATTCATCAAAGATATTACCACTTGTTCCTTCAATATTTTTTGTACTAAGATCAATATCACTTGTAACATTTAATGTGATTGTTCCTGTTCCATCTTCATTATAAACACTAATATTGTCAAAATTATGGTCATCTAAATTTGAAGTTGTTTCAACTATTATTTGACCATTTCCTTGTGTATGTAGTTTTAGGTTTTCATTATTTAATGCTGTTGCACTAACTGTTATAACTTGGTTGTTTTGAGCTAATATCTCTTCAAAGTTTATCAATTCAACAGATGATAAATCCATACTAGTTGTTACACTTAGGGTATCTGTTCCATCTCCTGCATCTAAAGTATCAATATTATTAATACCACTTAATACATAGGAATCAGCTCCTTCACCAGTAATTAAATGTTCTACATTTGATAAAGTATCTTCATTTGTACCATCATTTACAGTTATTGAACTACTATTATTTACTGTAACAGTAACATTTGTTGTCATCCCTGAATAATCTACTTTGTCAATTCCACCAGAAGCATTAAAAGTGATATTATCTACTGCTGTTGTATTAAAGGTATCTGCATAACTTGATCCAATAAAGTTTTCAAAACTTTCAAAATTATCACTTCCAACTCCATCACCGGAAGTGGTACCATTGTTATTTGTAACATTGAAAGTAACACTTCCTGTTGCAGCTGATACACTTAAGGTATCATTACCATCTCCTCCAAGTAAACTATTCTTGTAAACATCACCTTGAACAGTATCATCACCATCACCCATCTCAACATTTTCTATATTATTTATAGTGTCATTTACTGCACCCGTTGCTGTATTACTTGATAAATCAATATTAACAGAACTTGTCACATCTGTATAGTTAATCCAGTCACCTGTTGTTTCTCCACCTTCTCCACCATTTATAATGTTTGTTCCTGTTCCACTATAAAGAGTATCGTCACCTGTTCCACCTTGAAGGTTATCATCACCACCTGCACCTTTTAAGGTATCATCTCCTGCATTACCTACAAAAGTATTGTTATTTGATTCACCTATAATAATATCATCTGCACTTGTACCAATAAGATTTTCAATATTTGTTAAAGAATCTGTTCCATCAACTCCAATTGTTGTTGTTCCACTATCTAATAATGTAACATTTAAGGGACCTGTTGCTGTACTATAATCAACTGTATCACTGTTGTCTCCACCGTCAATAGTGTCATCACCTGCACTAGTTACAAAGGTATCATCCCCTGCATCACCATACATAGTATCATTTCCAGTTCCACCATCAATGTAGTCGTTATTATCTCCACCGTGTAGTTCATCATCACCAGCTAATCCATAAATATTATCTGTACCACCTTGACCATAAATTGTGTTTCCTACAGTTAGACTATTATCCCCAGTTAAAGTATCAGAAGATGAGCTTCCCACTATATTTTCAAAATTAGAGATAGTATCACTACCAATATTTGTTCCTGTTGAAGTTCCAGCATCAAGGCTTACAGTTACACCTGAAGTAGAGTTTGTATAAACTAAAGTATCTGCACCCGTACCACCATCTAATGTATCATCTCCAACTCCACCTTCAACAATATCATTACCATCACCAGCATCAATATAATCGTCACCAGCTAAACCTTGAATATAATCGTTTCCAGCTCCACTATTTATAGTATTGTCTTTGCCATCTGCTTTTATATAATCATCTTTATCACTACCATCTAGATTCTCTATATCATAGATTTTTGTAGAATTATTTGCTCCACCTGAAACAAATTCAATATTATTATCAATCAACATATCTACAGTAATATCATAATTAGTAGAATCACTATCTGGATTAACTAAAATATTACTATTTGCATCTCCAGCACTTCCATCTGTATTATTTGTTAATATAACTTTATCATCTGTTCCATCTCCACCTTCTAAACGACCAGTTTCTCCTAATGCACTTGTAGTTACTGTAAAGGTATCATTTCCTCCAAGTCCATAAATGATATTAGTAACTCCATTTTCACCTTTTAAGATATCGTCCATTGAAGTTGCAGTAATATTTTCTACATTTGTTATAGTTTGTACATTTCCAAAGGCATCTGTAGTATTTCCTGCATCTAAATCTACATCAACTCCTTGAGTTCCCTCTTTAAAGATAACAGTATCTTCATCTGCTCCACCATCGATATAGTCCGTTCCCTCTTCATCATAAATAGTATCTGTACCATTATTTCCATATAGATTATTGTTACCAGTTCCACCCCAAATGGTGTCATTGTTTTCCCCACCAGTTATTCTATCATTACCAGCATCACCATATAATCTATCATCACCATCATCACCATTGATACTATCATCATTATCTCCACCAAAGATTAAGTCAGCTCCACTATTTCCATATAAAGTGTCATCTCCACCCATTCCTAAAACAGTATCATTACCTTCATAGGCATTAACAATATTATCTCCTTGATCACCAACAAAAGTATCATTTCTATTACTTAAATAGAATCTTTCAAAGTCTGAGGTTCCATCACCTTCCCTTAAGATATAGTCTTTTTGGTTTTGTGAATCGGTAATTTCAAAAAAGATTTGATCCCCATCAACTGTATCTAATCCACTAAGATTAATAGTTCTTGTCACAGCATTTACAGTAGTATCAGCTACTCCATCATCATCTAAATCTATAGAAGTGTTTTGAAGAATAATATTTACACTATTCCCTGTCCAATAGCTTCTATAATCAAGTGTATCTAGACCTGAACCACCAATTAATGTGTCACTACCTCCTCCTGCATCAGCTCTATCATCTCCACTACCTAAATCGTAAACATCATCTCCTGCTCTACCTAATACTCTATCATTTCCATCATACATAATAAAAGTATTATCAACAGTTGATCCCCAAATTGTTCTACTAGAACCACTTTGTTTATCAAGAATATTTTCAATATTATAAATTCCATTTGTACTATCATTTAAATCAACAGTAACAGCATAATATTCTAAGCTTAACCAATCGCTACCAGCTTGACCATCTACATAATTATTTCCTATTGAACTTGAGTGGAAAATAGTATCATCTCCATCACCTGCTAAAATAGAATTAGCTTCTCCCGCTTTACCACCTAAAATATCCACTTGATCTGTACCAATGATATTTTCAATTTGTGAGATTAAGTCAAAATCTGTAGGAGAATCATTGTTAATAACTTTTACATATGTACCATCTAATGCATCATTTGAACTATCTAAAGTATATGTTGAATCTGTATAATTGCCACCTAAATCAACAGTAATTCCACTTGTTGAACCAGAATAATCAATCCAATCCTCTTCTGCATTTGAACCACCAATTGAATCTCCATATATAACTGCTTTATCAAAATTACCAGTTATAGTATCAATTCCCTCTTCTCCATATACAACATCTTCACTAGTATCATCTAAATCAGTTCCAGTATTGATAGTGTCACTTCCTGTACCACCATAAATAGTATCAAAGCCACCAAGTCCATTTATAGTATCATTTCCACCATAACCACTGATGATATTATTGTTGTTATCACCTGTTAAAGTATCTGCATAATTTAAAGTACCATTAATATTTTCAATATTACTAATTGCACCAGATTCTGTATTTCCATAACCATCTTCATTTACAGTTGAAGTTGATAAGTTTACATCTACTGAAGCTTCAACATTATAAAAATCTATAAAGTCTTGACCACTTCCACCATCATAATTATCAATTCCATCTCCACCTATTAAAGTATCATCTCCATCATTACCAAACAGATAATCTGAACCAGCTCCACCATCTATAGTATCATTTCCTAAATTACCATCAAGGGAGTTATTATTTGCATCCCCAGTTAAAGTATCATCAAAATTTGACCCCAATAAGTTTTCAATCTCTGAAATTGTTGTACTTCCTAAACCACCAGAGATTTGTCCATCTTGCATTTTTGCATTAACAGCTGAACCTAAAGCTTGGAAACTTAACCAATCTCCTCCACCTACACCAGTTGTATTTGAACCACCATTAATTGAATCTCCTCCAGAGGTTGCAATAATAGTATCATCCCCTGCACCAGCATTTATGGCATTCCAAGCATCTGTACCTTTAATAATATCATTATGAGAAGAACCTATAATTTTTTCTACTGAAGTTACATCATCTTGTCCACCAAAACCATCTTCCATAACATGGTGTGCTACGGCAACATTGTTTTCATCTGTTTGATTTAAATAAACATTTATAGCCACATCTGCATCTGAAAAATCCAAAGTATCAGTACCTTGCCCACCATCTATTACATCATTTCCGGCTTGACCACTTAATGTATCATCTCCATTTTCCCCATAAATAGTATCATCACCAATACCACCATAAATTGAATCACTTGAACCTCTACCATACATAGTATCATCATAATTTACACCCACAACAGATGTTCCATTAAATCCTAAAATTGTATCTGTATCAGCTGAACCTTTTATAACCTCTATATGGTCTTGTAAAGTATCTGTATCTGAACCAATCGTAACTGTACCATAATCATTACTTGCACCACTTCCAAGATTTGCAACAATACCTGTAGAAGTAATTTGTTCATAAGTTAAAGTATCAATTCCATCTCCACCTGTGATAATATTATCACCTTGACCTGAGTAGATTGTATCATCACCAGCCCCAGCATCAATTGAATCATCACCAGTTCCATTTGTCTGATTTATAATATCATTACCTGTGCCACCATCAATAGAGTCATTTCCTATTCCACCAGCTAAGATATCATCTCCAACTCCACCCTCAATAGTATCAATTTCTGAACCACCTATGATAGTATCAGCTCCCTCATCGCCTTGAAGTAAGTTAGCTCCTGCTATACCATTGATTGTATCATCACCTTGCCCACCAATTAAAGTATTTGCCTCACTACTTCCTCTTAACTGATCATCTCCATTAGTTCCAATAACAATCTCAATATCTCTAATAGTATCAACTACTGCACTTCCGCCATTTTGATATCCATCATCAGTAGCTTGTTCTAAACCTAAGTCAATAATTACTGCATTTTCCCCTGCATTATTAACATCAATATTACTAAAATCTAAAGTATCAACTCCATCTCCACCAATAAAGGTATCAACCCCTTTTGATGCATAAAAAGTATCATTACCTCTATATCCATCTAATATATTTACTTCTGCAAAATCATCACTACCTTTGATAATGTCATTATTTCTAGTTCCCACAACATTTTCTATCCCTTCAACACTATCATAACGACTAGCATTACCAATAACTTTTATCTCTTGTTCGTCATTTGTGCTTGAATCACCATCATCTAAAGATAAATCAACATTAATAGCTGTTGTATCAGTTAAATAACTATAATTTACTGTATCATTTCCACTATCTATATGTATTCCACCTGTTACAGAACCACCATAAATAGTATCACCATCTAAACCACCTAAAATAGTGTCATTATCACCTTGACCAAAAAGAATATCTTCACCAACTCCACCAATTAAGATATCATTTCCGGCATTACCAAGTAAAGAGTTATCACTATCATCACCTACTAATGTATCTGCTAAATTTGAACCTATAACATCTTGAATATCATAAAGTCTATCGGTACCTTCACCAACTGCTGTTTGTGTAGCTATAATTGTGGTTGATTCATTTAAAAGATTAATTGTGCTAACTGATGATGATAAGTTTAATATTATAGAATTAGAAGCTGATGAGTAATCCACTACATCTCTATCGCCATCTACACTTGCCACATTAAAATCATTTCCATATATAAAGTCATCTCCAGCTCCACCAATAAAAGTATCAGCTCCAATTTGACCTACTAAAGTATCACTTCCTGCTCCACCTGAAAGTGTATCATCAGAAGCTCCACCATCTAATAAATTATTATTTCCATCACCTGTAATAATATCAGCAGCAGAGGTACCTATTATATTTTCTACACCTGAAATAAATTCAGCATTATCAAAACCATCATTTTTTACTCTATAAGTTGAATCTGTACCTAATGTTTGCGTTGCACCTAAATCAACTTCTATACCTTTAATACCATCACTAAAATCAATGGTATCAGCTGTACCAGTTCCACCATCAATATAATCTTGCCCCTCTAAACCTTTAAAGGTATCATTATCTGCTCCACCATATAGAGTATTATTATTATAATCACCTGTTATATTATCAGCTCTTTCTGTTCCAATAATATTTTCAATCTCTCTTAATACATCTGTTTTACCATTTGAAACTGCTGTACCTTCTGCGGCATTATTTTCATCATTATCTGTATCTAAATCAACTGTTACTCCATAAGCTAAATCAGAGAAATCAGCTGTATCTTCATCGGCTCCACCATCTATAATATCAGCTTCTGCTCCACCTCTAATAGTATCATTTCCACTTCCAGTTGAGATACTGTTTGCTTGTGCATCACCATAAATAGTATCATCACCGTCACCTGTGATAATATTTTCTACACCATCTAAATACTCAGCATTTCCATAACCATCATTTACTATTCTATAAGTATTATCACTTCCATCTGTTTGAGATTTAGTCATATCAATTACTACATTTTGGCTTCCAGAAGTAAATTCTGCTGTATCATTTCCACTTCCACCAATTAATTTATCTTGACCATCAAGACCAATTAAATAATCGTTTCCTGCTCTACCTTCAAGAATATTGGCTGAATCATTCCCTGCTAAGAAATCTCCTTTATCAGAACCAATTACATTTTCAATATTTGTAATGGTATCTGTACCATATTCAGCATGAATTCTTTGTGCAGTGGTTACAGATAAATCTACTTCAACACCTAAATATGCATCTGATACATTTGTATCAACTCCTGTTCCATCAACATCTCTTGTATCACCTGTATCATCATTTATTGCTATTGAACTATAATCTAAGGTATCACTTGTTCCATTTATAGTTGCCCCGTCTGTATCATCACCATCTATAATATCATCACCAGCACCTGCATATATATAATCGTTTCCTGCTCCACCTTCAACAGTATCATCTCCTCCCATTTCTGAGATTATATCATCACCAGCTAAACCTTTTAAAATATTTGCTGCATCATTACCTGTTATTTTATCTGATTCGCCACCTAGATTTGTTCCTGTAATATTTTCTATTGAGTTAAAGGTATCTGTTCCAATTGAAGTACCAACAGCAAAGAAATTAGAGATATCAGCACTAACAGATGCACTTTCATTACTATAGTCAGCTGTGTCACTTCCTGAACCACCAGCTAGATTATCGTTTCCTGCTCCACCTATTAAAGTATCATCTCCATCTCCACCATCTAAGGCATCATTTCCTGCTCCACCATCTAAGGTATCATCTCCAGCACCACCATCTAAGATATCTGAATCATCTCCACCATCTATATAATCAACACCTGTACCACCATAAATAGTATCTAAACCAAGTCCACCAATTAATGTCTCAGTTCCAGTTGCATTTGCTCCACCATCAATATAATCATCTCCAGCTCCACCATTTATAGTATCAGTTCCATCATTACCAATTAAACTATTAGTATATGAATCCCCTGTAATTGTATCTGCTAAGTTTGTACCCTTGATATTCTCAATATTTACTATAGTGTGATTATCCACATCCCCATCAACTGTAACACTTGATACAACATTATCATTTAATGTAACATTTATACCAGTTGTTGATACATTTACAGAACTATAATCTACTGTATCACTTCCCCTTGAAGTATCTGTTTCATTTCCACCATCTATAACATCTGCTGTAAAGTCAGTACCTGTAAATAAATCATTTCCTTCACTACCAAATAAGTTATCAGCTCCAGCACCACCAATTAAAGTATCATTTCCAAGACCACCATCTAAATAATCTGCTCCAGCTGCTCCAGCTAAGGTATCATCTCCCGCCATACCTAAAAGTGTATTATCTGCACTATCACCTGTTATTGTATCGTTTACAGTACTTCCTGTTACATGTTCAATATTTGAGATAATATCATCATTTGTAGTTCCAGCAATATCAACTGTTGCTTGTGTAGAAGTATTTAGGGTAACATTTATAGCACTATTTCTAGAACTATAATCTATCAAGTCACCATTAACATCTGCACCACCATCAATAGTATTTACTACACCACTATTTGTAATAAAGGTATCATCATATGAAGATCCAACTACATTTTCTATTGTGTCCAAAGTATCAACAATCCCACCATTTTCTGTTGCAGTTCCTGCTTGTAGATTTACTAATACCCCTGCACCATTGTCATAATCATATCTAACCTCATCAATACCATCTCCACCAACTAATGTATTTACTAAAGCACTACCTGTAAATGTGTCATCTCCACTTGTACCAATAATATTTTCTATTCCATTAATAGTATCATCATCACCAGTTAAAATATCAACTGTAGAATCTCCTGTTGCATTTAATATTGCTACTATTTTATTTGTATTGTCTGTTATTACACTATAATCAACTGTATCACTACCAGTTCCACCAATAATTGAATCAGTTCCATCACTTGCTGATGTTGCTACAAATAGATCTGAACCGGCATTACCTACTAAAGTATCTGCACCTGCATCACCATAGATAATATCATTACCAAGTCCACCATCTATTGAATCTGCATCATCTCCACCATGTAGTTCATCATCACCTGATCCACCTAATAGTGTATCTTCTCCAGCTTCTCCATAAAGGGTATCATCATCACCCATACCATTTAAAGTATTAATTTCACTATTACCTGTGATTGTATCATTTGATAAGTTTGACCCAACAATATTTTCTATTCCATATAAGTAATCTGTACCTTGGTCAGCACTTGTTGCAGTACCTTGTGCATTCCCTTCTGCTAAATTAACTGTCATACCAGTAATTGCTTGAGAATAATCTACTGTATCACCATTTGTTGTATCACTATCTGCTGAAGCTGTACCACCATAAACATAGTCAGTACTATTATCTGCTTGATCAAAAGTTATATAATCATCACCATCTTCACCAAAGATTGTATCTGCACCAAGACCACCATTTAAGGCATCAGCTGAATCTCCACCATAAATAGTATCATTTCCAGATTCACCCTCAATAGTATCTATACCTTGTTCCCCATATAAAGTATCTTTTCCATCTCCACCATAAATATTATCAGCTCCATCTCCACCTCTAATGAAGTCATCACCAGCTTTTCCATCTAAGATATCATCTCCTGATCCAACACTATTAGCTTCATTTGCACCACCAAAGATTTGATCTGAGCCAGCATTTCCAATAATAGTGTCATCTCCACCCATACCTTCAACTCTATTGATATTTGTATCACCAGTTAAGATATCAGCACTATTTGTACCTCTTAAATGTTCTATTTCTGTTAAAGTGTGTGTATTTCCACCAATATCAACTGTTACAACAGAACCTGCAGATAAGTCAACTGTTACTCCACTTGATAAACCTAAATAACTAACAGTATCATAATTATCTCCACCAATAATCTCATCACCAGTAGCATCACCATCAGTATCGATGATAAATAAATCATCTCCACTTCCACCATCAAGTTTATCTGCTCCAGCTCCACCTTTTAAGGTATCATCACCTGCTTGTCCTAAAATTGTATTATTATTTGCATCACCAGTAATTGTGTCATTACCTGAATTGGAACCAATAACATTTTCAATTCCATAAATAGTATCAGTTTCTCCACTTGTACCTACACTTACACTAGCACCTTCCCCTAAAGTTGTAATAATTCTTCCTTGAGAAGTATAATCAATAGTATCTTGAGTACTAATATCAGTTGAAGTTGTACCACCATAAATAGTATCATCTCCAGCTAAACCAGCAAAGGTATCATCTCCAGCTCCACCTTGAAGGATATTTGCTAAACTGTTACCAGTAATAGTGTCATTCCCACTACCACCAATAACATTTTCAAATGAACTTATAATATCATTATCTGTTACACTTATATATGCTGTTTCTGTATCAAGATTAATTTCGGCATCATTTGATGTATATTCATAAGATACTGTATCATTTCCGCTTCCTGTACCATCAATTGCATCACCATATAGTTTATCGATTCCTGCTTCTCCAGATATTGTGTCATTCCCTGCATTACCAACTATAGTATTTGAATCATTATTACCTGAGATATTATCATCTCCACTACCAGACAAAATATTTTCTACATTTCTTACTAGATCTGTATCACCTGTATTTACACTTAAATTTGCATCTATATTTGCTGCTGCAAAATCAACTGTAATATCATCTGTAATTACTTGATAATCTAAAGTATCACTTCCAGCTCCACCATCTATGGTATCAGCCCCATCATTTGTAGCACTTGCATAGATTAAATCATCACCAGTTCCCGCATCTATAGTGTCATTTCCATTATAACCAGTAATCGTATCTGCAGAAGCTAGTGTTGAAATTATATTATTAGAATGGCTTCCATAAACAATATCTGATGCATAGTTTGAACCTATGACGTTTTCTATACCATAAAGTATGTCATCACCTTGTCCTTGTTCACCACTTGCCCCATCTGATGTACCAACTGCATCATAATTTCCAAATTCATTATCTATATTTAAATTTGTATCTAAGGTAATAGTTAAACTCTCTAAAGCATTTGTATAATCTACCGTATCACTTCCAGAATCTGTGGTATCATCTCCACCATAAATAATATCATCTCCAACATCTCCTGTTAGAGTATCATCTCCTGTTTCCCCATAAAGAGTATCATTCCCAGATTCACCTAATAAAGTATCATCATCAGAACCACCATAGATTTTATCTGCACCTGCTCCACCATTTATTTGATCTGCTCCTGCATTTCCCAATAAAGAGTTATTTGCCATATCCCCTTGGATAATATCTGAATCTTGTGTACCTGAGATATGTTCTACATTTACAATTGTATCTACACCTGCTTGACCTTGAACAGTAACTGTTGTAGGATTTGTAGTATCTAAAGCTACTTCAATACCATTAGCTCCATTTACGCCATCACCGGTAATTACTGAATAATCTATCCAATCGTTAACTCCAGCTCCACCATCATAAGTATCTGCACCATCATCACTCCAAGCATCTAAATTTCCATCATTATTTACATCTGTTCCTGCAATAAATGTGTCAGAGCCAGCATTTCCATCTATTGTATTATCATCAGTAGAACCAATAAAAGTATCATCAAGATCTGAACCTATAATATCTTCTATACTTTCTAAGGTATCATTATCTCCTGTAGCTACAGTTTGTGAAGCTGTTGTACTTAAATTTACATCAACTCCTGATGCGGTATAGTTTTCATAGGAAATTGTATCTGAACCTAAACCACCTTTTATATCATTAGCAATTGCTCCCTCTTTCATGATAATAGTATCATTAGCATCACCACCAATAACATTTTCTATATCAATTAAAGTATCTGTACCAATTCCTGTACCAGTAGCAACATCATTATCTAAATCAACTACAACATTTAAACTCTCACCTGCATAAGTTACAGTATCACTACCAGTTCCACCATCAAGATAATCATCTCCGGCATCACCTCTTAGAGTATCATTCCCAGCTTCACCTTTTAAGGTATTATTATCTGAATCTCCACCAATATAATCATCACCTGCTGAACCTGTTATATTTTCAATATCAACTAAAGTATCTGCAACTCCACTTCCATCGGCATCTGTTACTGTAACTGTTCCGCTTACTGATAAATCAACATTAATACTATCTGCACTTTGATCTAAGCTTGTACTATAATCAACTGTATCACCATTTACTTCACCAGCTTCTGAAACTCCCCCTGTAAATATATTTGCAACATCATTTGCTCCATAAAAGGTGTCATCATAATTTGAACCAATAACATTTTCAATATTTACTAATTTATCAAAACCTTCTGCTGCACCAATATTTTGAGAAGTAGTTCCATCATCACCCAAATCAACTGTTACACTTCCACTTGCATATTGATAATCTACGGTATCTATACCATCGTTACCGTTAAGGATATCGTTGTTTTGACCACCTCTTAAAGTATCATTTCCTTCACCACCTTCAAGGGTATCATTTCCAACATCACCATCTAAAACATCATCACCTTTGCCACCATATATAGTATCATCGCCACTTTCACCTAATAATGTATCATTCCCTGATTCATTATTAGCTAGGTCATCTCCATAAATTAAGTCATTGTCACTTCCACCCTCAATATAGTCATTTCCAGCATCACCATAAATAGTATCTAATCCACCTTGACCATATAAAGAATCATCATCACTACCACCATCTAAATAATCATTTCCAGCTCCACCTGAAAGTGTATCTAGTCCAGCATTTCCCTCTAAGGTATTATTGTTTGTATCACCTACAATTGTGTCATTAGCTGTTCCACCAATAACATTTTCTATATTTTTTACACTATCAACTGTACCATTTCCTAAAGTAACATTTGCAGCTGTTGAACCAGTTAATGTAACAGCAACTGTATTTGTAGAAGAGCTATAATCTACAGTATCTTGACCAGTGTTTCCATCAAACTCATTATCGATTGAAGTATCAGAGATAAATGTATCATCACCTGTACCACCCACTGCATTTTCTATACTAGTTAAAATATCATTATCACCTGTAGCAGTAGCGCCAGCAGTCATATCAATAGTTAAATCATCTGTGTAGTTTTCATAACTTACAGTATCATTATCTCCACTATTACCATCAATTTCATTTTCAACACCAATTAATAATCCAGCATTTGATTTTAAAATAATAGTATCATTTCCAGTTGTTCCTGTTACATTTTCAAAACCTATTAAAGTATCATTATCTCCTGCATTTATATAACCTGTATCATTTTCTAAATCTACAGTTACACCTTCATTACTATAAGAGTAATCAACTCTGTCATCTAATCCAGTACCCCCATCGAGATAATCAATACCATCATTACCTGATATATTGTCATTACCTGATAAACCTAGAATTGTATTATTATTTACATCACCAGAAATAGTGTCATTTCCCGATGAACCTGTAACATTTTCTATATCAAAAAGGGTATCTGTTGCATTTGGAGTAACTGCTCCATCATTATAAATATCTACATTTCCTGAAGTTAAATCTGCAACAATCTTATCATTTGCATCTGTAAGTCTAGAAGAATAATCTACTGTATCCCCTGCTGCTCCATTATTACCACCATAAAATTTATTATCTGCATTTTCATTTGTTATAAAAGTATCATCATAATCTGAACCTAAAGCATTTTCTATATCTACTAAAGTATCTGTACCAAGTCCTGCTCCTACTGAAACTGAACTTCCTGACATATTAACAGTAACACCAGAAGTTGCATCAGAATAATCTACTGTGTCACCTTCACTTCCATTAGCTCCACCATTAATATAGTCATCACCAAATCCACCTTTTAAAGTATCATCTCCATCTTCACCATATAAAGAATCATTTCCTGCATTTCCATTGATTTGGTCATTTCCAGCTTGTCCATAAATTGTATTTGCATCACTGTTTCCTGTAACAGTATCAGCTCCTTGGGTACCAATAACATTTTCTACATTTTGAATCTCATCAATATCTGCTGTTCCATTTATTGATAAGTTAGCTAAAGTATCTGCACCATTTAATGTAATAGTGATCTCATTTCCAACACCTAATGCACTATAATCAACAGTATCAATATCACCTTCACCATTAATTATATCAACACCATCTTGGGCACCCGTTACTATAAATAAATCTTGTCCATCTCCACCTTCAAGAATATCTGAACCATCATTACCTACTAAAGTATCATTTCCACCTTCACCTTTGAAATAGTTATTCTCACTATTTCCTATAATTGTATCATTACTATTTGTACCTGTGATATTTACAATATCATACACTCTATCTGTGTAATCAGCATTTGCAAAATCAACATCACTTGAATTTGCACTATTTAATTTAAGAACTTCTGCATAGTTATTTGTACCATCAGATGTTGTATCACTTAAATCTACATAGATCTTTCCTGTTTCCCCATTACTGTAATCAACTTTACTATAATCACCATCTAAAATATGAGTTCCACTTGAATCTAAGTTTCCAGAATAATAAACATCATCACCTTTTGTTCCATAGAATTTGTCATACCCATCTGCACCAATAAAAGTATTATTAGAGTCATCACCTGTCATTGAATCATCAAAATTTGAACCAATAACTCTCTCAATGTCAACTAAATTATCAACACCTCCATCACCATCATTAGTAACTTCTCCAGCACTTACACCCATATCAACTACAATTGAACTAGAAGCTTGAGTATAATCGGTAGTATCTATATCATCTCCACCATCAAGTACATCATTTCCACCTGCACCATATAAAGTATCAGCTCCTGCTGCTCCTTGTAAAGTGTTATTATTAATATCTCCACTAATTGTATCATCAACACTTGAACCAATAACATTTTCTATATTTCTTACAGTATCATCTTTATAATCACCAACTGTATTATTAGAATCCAAATCACCTACAATAACTGTAGCATCATTTGAACCATTTAATGTTACATTTATAGATTGAGATATTGCACTATAATCAATTGTATCTCCATTTGTTTCAGATAAAGAACCACCATCTATGAAATCCGCTCCATCATCGGCATCTTCTAAAGTTTTATCTCCATTTACATCTATACCAGCTTTAAAGATATCATCACCTTCTCCACCAGCTAAATAATCATTTCCACCATCACCAACAATTGTATCATTTCCATTTAGAGTTATAATTGTATTATTTGAAGCATTACCTCCAATATAATCATCTTGATTTGTACCTCTAATATTCTCAATGTCTTTTAAATAATCATCACCTACATTGTCTAAATATGCTTGTGAATACCCATTTCCATCTACATTTCTAAAATTAACATCAAGTTTTCCAGATTCTGCTGAAAAATCAACACTATCTCCAACTGGACCTTCTGCTCCACCATCTAGGTAGTCAATTCCTAATCCACCAGATAATGTATCATCACCATCTCCACCATAAAGTGAATCTGCTCCCTCTTCACCATTTAAAATATCATTTCCAGCATCACCATAAATAGTATCCTCTTTATCTCCACCTAAAATACTATCATTACCTGCTCCTCCAGATAATAAATCTTTTCCATCGGCTCCATCAAGGAAATCATCACCACTACCACCTACTAAAGTATTAACATTACCATCACCAATAATAGAATCATTTCCTGCTCCACCAATAACATTTTCAACATCTTGAAGAGTATCATTCGCAGCACCATTAATTGTTACTGTTTTAACTTCTGAAGCCTCTAATTCAACACTTATGCTTCTAGAAGAATCAGTAATACCACTATAATCAGCTGTATCTTTTCCTGTACCACCTAAAATAGTATCTGAACCATTTAAAGCCTCATTATTTCCAAGAATAAAGGTATCGCTATTTTCTCCACCATCAAGGTAGTCATCTGAAGCACCACTTATTAAAGTGTCATTTCCACCACTTCCTAAAAGTGTATTTCCTGTATCTCCTGCAATTAAGATATCATCGTAATCTGAACCTTTTGCAGTTTTAAAATTATAAATAGTATCTTGTTCATCATCAACATCAGTATTAGTACCACTTCCATCATAACTAAACCCATCACCATCTAAATCAGTAATTGCACTATTTGTACTTAAATCAACTCTTACAGAGTGAGTTGAACTATCATAGGTTAAAGTATTTCCAACGGCTGTTGATGTTCCACCATCTAAATAATCTTCACCCGCTCCACCATCTATAGTATCATCACCTGCTCCACCTAAAAGTGTATTTACTGAACTATTTCCTACAAGAGTGTCATTTAAAGATGAACCTGTTATATTTTCTATATTTTGAATAGTATGGTCAGCACTACTTGATAGGTTTACTGTTGAAGCAACACCATCTAGAAGATTTACAGATATATTTGCGTTTACATTTGAATAATCAACTGTATCTCCTCCAAGATTATTTATTCCCCCATTTATTACATCATTTGTAGTCTCACCATCTCTTTGAATAAATAAATCATCTCCTGCTCCACCTAATAGTGAATCTTCACCTGCTCCACCATCTATTATGTCATCTCCATCTAAACCTTCTAGTTTATTATTTTGAGCATCGCCTGTGATTGTATCATCGTTTGAACTACCTATTACATTTTCTATACTAGTTAAAGTATCACTATCTAAAGTAACTGCACCATTTAAAACCTCAGCAGTTGGAACTGATAAATTTACATTTATATGGTATGAAGAGTTAATTGCACTATAATCAATAGTATCTGTATTTGCCCCACCATCTATTTGATCATTTGCATTATCAATATTTGTATCATCTATAATGAAAGTATCATTACCATTTTGACCATTTAAAATATCTGCACCAGCTCCACCTTTTAAAGTATCATCGCCATTTCCTGCATCTATAGTATTAATGCCTGAATCACCAGTTAAAATATCATTTTTTGTTGAACCGATTAAATTTTCAAAACCACTAATTACATCTGTACCATCATTTATAGTTACCACCGTATTTAAGGATAAGTCAACTGTGACACCTGTATTATCAGAAGAGGTAGCACCTGCATAAGATAAGGTATCTGTTCCTGCACCACCTATTAAAGTATTATTATTTTCATCACCCTCTATAGTGTCATTTCCAGTTGTACCTATAATATTTTCAATATCTGTAAACTGGTCAGTATCAGTTCCAACTAAACCTGTACCATCTCTTAATGAAGCATCAACTGAACTTTCTAGGGCATAAGAAACTGTATCATTTCCAACACCTCCTATAAAACTATCACTTCCTGCTCCACCTAAAAGTAAATCATCACCTACACCACCATCAATTGTATTTGTACCTGAATCACCAATTAAAGTATCTGCATGTGCTGAACCTACAATATTTTCAAAAGCTGTTAATGTATCTGTACCCGAAGTAGCACTTTGTCCACTTGAAGCACTAATTAAATTTGAATTTGAATCAAAGTTAATATCACTATTAATATCAGCTCCAAGATTTACTATTACAGATGAACTTGTATTTGCATAAGATATTGTATCTATACCATCAAAACCATTTAAAATATTATCTACACTATCACCTTCAATTGTATCATTTGCTGTTGTACCAATGATATTTTCAATATTTGATAAGTAGTGATCATTTATACTTGACCCAATCGTTACACTTGATAAACCTGTACCATTTAGATTTACAATAATCCCTTGGTTACTTGAAGAGTAATCAACGGTATCGCTTCCCCTGCTAGTATCAGCTTCACTACCACCATAGATTACATCTCCATTTGTCTCACCGGAATTTTGAACAAAACTATCATTTCCTTCTTGCCCATATAAAGTATCTGCACCAGCTCCACCTTCAATAGTATCAGATCCAATTCCACCTTCAATGGTATCATCACCCGCTCCACCTTTTAAAGTATCATCTCCAGCTTCACCTTTTATAATATTTGAATAAATATCACCTTCAATATAATCATGGTCTTGTGAACCTATTACATTTTCAATATTTGTTAAAGTGTCTTCTTCTTCACCTGAGGTATGAACTTTTATTCCATCATCGAAAGTATCAATATAAGCTGTTCCAGCTTTATTTACTAAAGTTAAATCTATACCATCTGCTCTATTACTATAATCAACAGTATCAATATCAGCTCCACCATCAATATGGTCATTACCTAATCCACCAACAAAGGTGTCATTTCCAGATTCACCATATAATGAGTCATCTCCATCTTTACCATCGAAAGTGTCATCTCCAGCTCCACCATATAATACATTTTTGCTATCATTACCATTTAATACATCATCTCCATTAGAAGCAACTAAATTTTCAATATTTACTAAAGTATCTGTACCATTTGATTTTATAACCTCTATAGAATCATCATTTTGTATTGTTACAGTTATTCCATTTGCTGTAGTATAATCAACAGTGTCTCCTAAGGTTTCATTGCCATTTCCACCATCTATATAATCATCTCCACCACTAACAAATATAGTATCATCACCAGCTAAAGTTGAAATTGTATTATCAGAAGAGTTTCCAGTAATAGTGTCTTTTCCTCCACCACCTTCAACATTTTCTATATTTTTTATAATTAGGTCATCACCATTTACACCATCTGTATCTTGTGCAGTTTCCTTACTTAAATCTACATTTATATCTACAGGTGAGGTATAATTAAAACTTACAAAGTCTTCATCTCCCTCTCCTCCATCTAAATAATCAGCTCCACTGTTTGAACCTAAACCATATAAAGTATCATTTCCTGCTCCACCAATAAGTGTATTTTGAGAAGAGGTTCCTTTTAATATATCATCAAAATCTCCACCAATAACACCCTCAATTGAATCAAATGTATCAGAACCTAATCCTGCACCAATATTTACAGGAGTGCTTCCAGTTGCAGCTAAATCTACATTTATCCCTGCTGTAGCATCTGAGAAATCAGCAGTATCATTTCCAGCACCACCCTCTAAGACATCATTTCCTGCTCCACCTTTTAAGACATCGTCTCCAGCATCACCTTGTAGTGTATCATCTCCTTCTCCTCCAAGTAGTGTATCATTATCATTTCCACCACTTAAAATGTCATCTCCTGATTCACCATCTAAAATATCATTTCCATTTCTTCCTTCAAATGAATTATCTGAACTATTACCATGAATAATATCTAATTCATCTGTTCCAATAATATTTTCAATATTTTCTATTCTATGATTTGCAGTATCAGAACCAACTTGTACAAAAACTGAACTTGTATTAGAATCATTTAAATTAACTTGAATACTCTCTGATAAATTATGGTAATCCATTGTATCACCAACAGAAGTATTATCTCCACCATCTATTGTGTCACCTATAAAATCAGTATCTATAAAGGTATCATCACCAGTTTCACCTAAAATATTATCATTCCCCGCTGAACCAGTGATTGTGTCATCTCCTGCACCACCTAAAAGTTCATCATTACCAGCTCCACCATCGATACTATCATTACCGCTATTTCCACTTATAGTATTTTTATTTGCATCACCTACAATAATATCATTAACAGATGAACCTATAATATTTTCAATACCATAAAGATTGTCTTCCTCTTCACCAGTAGAAGTACCTTGTAGACCATCATTTAATGTATCAATATATGCAGTTCCTGTACCAGAATTTAAAATTAAATTTACACCTTCATTTCTACTACTATAATCTACGGTATCACCTGTAGTTAAGTTATTTCCACCCCTTAATTCATCATTTCCTAGACCACCTACAAGTACATCATCTCCATCTTCACCATAAAGTGTATCTTCCCCATCTTCACCATATAAAGTATCACTCGAAGCTCCACCTTTAAAAATGTCAGTAGAAGATGAACCTGTCATGGTGTCTAAATAATCAGTTCCTTGAATCTCTTCAATATCAATCAAGGTATCTGTTGAACCATCATTTTTATCTACACTATTACCATTTGTTACTACAATTCTTTGATTTAAATTTGAATAATCTGCAATATCAATATCATCAGATAAGGCATCAATACCACCATTTAAAATATCATTTCCGGCACTTGAGAAGAAAGTATCATTTCCTTCATTTCCATCAATACTATTATTTAAAGAAGAACCTGTAATTGTATCATCTAGTGTTGTTGCTATTAGATTTTCTACATTTAAAATAGTATCATTATCACTTGTAGCTATTGCTTGGGCTGTTGCAAGACTTAAATCCACATTAATAGATGTAGAATAATTTGAATAATCAATTAAATCAGTTCCAGCTTTCCCATCTATCGTATTAGCTGTTGTACCCTCTTTCATAATAAAAGAGTCATCATTTATTGTACCTGTGGCATTTTCAATATTTATTAAGGTATCAGTATATGTACCATCCGTTGCTGTATTATTTACGAAATCGACATCTATTCCAACTGAACTTGTATCTAAATAACTATAATCAACAGTATCACTTCCTATTCCACCATCTAAAATATCATCGCCATCATTTCCAATTAAAGTATCATCTCCACCTTGTCCATAAATAGAATCATCACCAGTTCCTCCAGATAATGTATCATCTCCATCAATACCACCTGAAATATCATTGCTAATATTATTACCATAAATTGTATCATTTCCAGATCCACCAGAAATAGTATCCCCTGAAGCCATACCTTCAAAAAGATTAACTACATTATCTGAAGTATCACCTATAATTTCATCACTGTTTTTTGTACCTTTAATATTTTCTATATCAATTAAAGTATCAACTAAAGATAAATTATATTCAACTTGATCTGCTAAACCAGTATCTAAATCAGCTTTAATTCCAACTCCTGTTGAAATATTTGAATAATCAGCAGTATCTGTTCCACCTTCACCATTTAAAACATTATTATTAGCATTAGCAATTAATGTATCGTTACCATCTCCACCAAGAAGAGTATTTTGAGAAGTGCTACCGGTTAAGGTATCATCTCCAGATCCACCTTGTATATTTTCAACATCTGTTACTAATAAATTACCTTCTGTAGTTGTTTGAACAGAACTATTTGATAAATCTAATACAATATTATTTGAAGTATAAGAAAAATCAATTGTATCATTCCCTGCTCCTCCATCAATTGTATCATCTCCACCAAAACCTATTAAAGTGTCATCTCCAGCAGATCCACCTAAAACATTTTTTGAAGTAGTACCTTTTAAAGTATCATCTCCACTTCCTCCAATAACACCTTCAATTGAATCAAAACTATCAAACCCTTGACCATCAGCTACTTTTTGAGTTCCAGTTAAAGTTCCTAAATCAACATTTAAATCTTCAGTAACATCACTATAGTCAACAGTATCTGTACCACTACCACCTATAAAAGAATCATCACCAGCATTACCCTTTAAAGTATCATCACCAAGTCCACCATCTAAAGTATTATCTTCATCATTACCAATTAAAGTATCACCTAAATCTGAACCCTTAATATGTTCAATGTTTACAATAGTGTCATCACCCTCTGTAACTGAAATTGTTTGAGCTGAAGTTTTATTTAAGTCAACTGTAACACCTGTACCAGTAGCATTAGAATAATCTACCCAGTCATCACCTGAAGTAGTATCTGCTTCATTTCCACCATCTAAGTAGTCATCACCTGTACCACCACTTAATGTATCATTTCCAGCATTTGCTATAAATGTATTATCATTCGAATCACCTACTAAAGTATCATCTGCACTACCTGATATAATATTTTCAATATTTTCAATTTTATCATTTGCAACAGTATCTATATAAACAGTTGATGTATTTAAACCATCTAAAGTTACATTTATAGCTCCTGTTTCAGTACTATAATCTACAGTATCGCTTCCACTTCCACCATTTATAGAATCAATACCATCATTGATTGAAGATATGAAAGTATCATTTCCTATACCTCCATCCATAATATCAGAACCTATACCACCATTTATAATATCATCGCCAGCACCACCAAGAAGTGTATCATCACCTGCTAAACCAATTAAAGTATCGTTTCCTAAACCACCTTCAAAGATATTATTATTTGCATCACCACTAATATTATCATCTTGATTTGAACCTTTAATTCTCTCAATATCTATTAAAGTATCTGTTGAGCCATCTGAAATATTTACTTGTTGAGTAGATTTTGTTAAATCAACATCAATTGATTCTAAATTTAAGGTTGAATAATCAACCACATCTTCAAAAGTTGAAGCAGTATCTGTTCCATTTGTTACATTTACTGTTTGTGAAGTTTGAATCAATAATTCATTACCATCTTTTATTATAGTTCCTAAACTTCCATCGGTATTTGCTGCATTAAACTGAGAGATTATATCATCAAGCATTGTATCTTCAGCTGCTGCTGTTGTTGTAAAAATTAAAGTTCCAACAACTAAAGTAAATGTTAATCCGGTATTTGAAATTGTAACTCTGTGAGAATCTGAGTCTTTACCACCATCTAATACATCATTTCCACCATTACCTATAAGAGTATCATTTCCAAATCCACCTTGTAAAGTATTGTCTTCATCATTACCATTTAATATATCATCACCAAAACCACCAGCAACATTTTCTACATTTGAAATAACTAATTTTCCAACACCTGTATTTTGAGTTGATGTATTTGATAAGTCTAATGATATATTATTTGTTGTAAACCCAAAACTTACCCAGTCTCCAGAAGATGTATTTGCACCACCATCAAGATAATCTGTATCTCCATTTGTAGTATCTGTTACACCTTGACTTATTAAAGTATCATCTCCACTTCCACCAACAATACTATTTGCACCATTAGTTCCTATTAAAGTGTCATCTCCACTTCCACCAATAACTCCTTCTATAGAATTATAAGTGTCTGTACCTTGACCAACTGCAACTTCTCTTGGAGTTAAAGAATTTAAATCAACATTTAAATCTTGTGTAACATCACTATAATCAACACTATCAATACCATCTCCACCCAAGAAAGTATCATCACCTGCTCCACCTTTTAATATATCATTACCAAAGCCAGCATCAAGTATATTATCGTCGCTATTACCATAAAGTGTATCTGAATGTTTTGTACCTACTACATTTTCAAAATTTGTAAGAAAATCTCTATCGTTTGTATTTAAATCTATCCCTGTATTTGTTGATAAATCAACTCTTACACCCAATGTATCAGTTATAACACTGTCTATATATGAATAATCAACAGTATCACCTGCTGTTTCACCATTTTCTCCACCATCAAGATAATCATTACCTTTCCCACCTGAGATAGTATCATCACCCTCTTGACCTCTAAGGATATTTGTTTGACCATCTCCTACAATTTTATCATCATTTTGTGAACCAGTAATATTTTCAACTTGATAAACAGTATCTGTATAAGCACCATTTACAACATTTGATGGTGCACTTTCATTTAAAGTTACATCAATACTAGCAGTTCTACTACTATAATCAACTGTATCACTTCCTATTCCACCTACAAAGTCATCATTACCATCACTTGCCAATAAAGTATCATCTCCAGATCCACTAGAAATAGAGTTATTGTCTGCATTTCCACCTAGAGTGTCATTATAATTTGAACCAATTATATTTTCTATATTCCTTACAATATCTGACTCACTACCTATGTTTGCAATTGCATCCAAACCAGTATTAGCTAATGTTAATCTAACGGCACCCACTGCACTTGAATAATCAACAGTATCTCCTAATGAACTATTTATACCACCGTCAATTATATCATTTCCAAGACCACCACTTATAGTGTCATCACCTAAACCACCATATAAAGAATCGGCACCCTCTTTTCCATAAATTGTATCATCACCATCTAAACCGTAAATTTCATTGCTACTTGAATTACCCAATAAGGTATCAGACTGGTTACTACCTCTTAAATCTTCAATATTACTTATAGTTAATTCGCCATTACCAGTTGACTGTTCAGATGAAACAGATAAATCTACTATAATTTTATTTGTACTAGTTTCAAAACTTAAAAGGTCTTCTCCACTTCCACCATTTATTACATCTCTACCTGTTGAAGAATATATAGTATCATCACCATTTCTTGTTTCAATACTATTATCACCTGTTGATCCCCAAATTGTATCGCTATAAGATGTTCCTATTAAATTTTCAACTTCACTTATAGTATCATTTCCAGCGTTTTTAGTATCTTGAGAAGTTTGAATTCCTAAATTTACTCTTACTCCCCCAGTTGTAATATCACTATAATCTACAGTATCTATACCTTCCGAACCAGTAATAATATCGTCACCTAAACCACCGCTTAAAGTATCATTTCCTGAGCCTCCAATTAGTGTATCATCACCTAAATCACCAATTAGAATATCATCACCTCTATAACCATCAAGTATATTATCTTCATCATCGCCAGTTATAGTATCAATATATTTTGTACCTATAATATTTTCTACATTATAAATATCATCTACACCATCTCCACCTGAAGCTTCATTTAGATAAAGATTTACAACTTCTCCGCTTCCAGTCGACACATTTGAGAAATCAACAGTATCAATACCATCTCCCCCATCTATATAATCATCTCCTGTATCTCCAATTATAGAATCATCTCCATCAAGACCTAAAAGAGTATTGTTTGAACTATTTCCAATTAAGGTATCATCATAATTTGATCCAGTAATATTTTCAAAATTCCAAAGTGTATCAATCCCATCTATTCCTGTTGCACTTCCTAATCCTGGATTATTTTCATCTGCTTCTAATCGTACAGTAACTCCATTGTTATTGGAACTTGTAGCATTGGCATAACTTACCGTGTCTTTTCCTGCTCCACCTTTTAGTAAATCATCACCTAATCCACCTTCTAAAGTGTCATTTCCAGTTCCACCTTCTAAAGTGTCATTTCCTTCTAATCCAAAAAGTGTATCTGCTCCATTTTCACCTTTAAGAATATTTACAACATCATTACCAGTTAAAATATCATTATCTTGAGTACCTATTATATTTTCTATATTTGATACAGTATCTGTTCCATTACCAGTAACAACACCCGTAGTTAAGTTTCCATCTATTCCTATATTATTATCATTGTCTATTGATGAATAATCTAAAGTATCATTATCAGCTCCACCATCAACTACATCATCACCCAAGCCGGCTGTAATTGTGTCATTTCCTGAATTACCATAAATGGTATCATCATTTACCCCTGTTGTGATTGTATCATTTGATAATCCACCATTTATTGTATTAACTAGGGTTTCTGATCCATAAATAATATTATCGTTAAGATTTGTTGTTACAACAAAACCTGAGGTTATAACTTTACCGTTTGAATTAGCAAATGGTTCAAACATATATTCAGAAGATTGATTTGTATTAGCTATTTCTCTGAAATTAATCCCATATTCATTGTCATATGTCAACTCTGTATCAACAGGAACCTCAAAACCTTCTCTTTTATCTTCTGGTATATTTTCTATATCAAAAATTGTAGTTGCCTCAACAGTAAAAGAAAAATCATCATTTTGTAAACTACTAACAGAAAAATTAAACTCAATATTTCCTGAAGTATTTACTGTAAAACCTTCTATAGCATCTGTTTCAGGATCATCTCTTGTTAGTATCCAGTTATTTCCACTTCTTGTAGCATTTTCTATAACAAAATCATCTGGAAAATTGTTTGATGATATTACTATCTCTTGAATCTCATATCCCTCTGGACTATTTGGAGTTAATTCGATTGTTCTAGATATTGTATCTGAATCAAAATAATCACTACTGTCAGCATTTATTACAACTTTATCAGCTAAAGTATTATTTATATTTCTATAATCTAAAGTTTCAGAATCAGTTTGCTTTAACATTTCTGGAATATTAAGATTTGTTACTGTTTCTTCTGTAGCAGGATAATAATTTGCATAACTAATACCTCCTCCACCTTCAACAGTAAATACTCTAGTTGTACCTTCAAATGAGTTTGATGTTGATGATTCAATATGTTGAATATCTATATCAAAAGTTAATGTTGGTTTACTTCCTTCAGTTACAGATTCTTCTTCTTTGTCGTTACTAGAACTATTTGAAGAGGAATTATCTTCAAAACTTGTATAATCATTTTCAATAACTTCAGGTGCATCTTCAGGTGGAATTTCAAAATCATCTTCAGCTTCTAATTCAGAGATAAAATCATTTTCACTTACATCTTCAACTTGTTGGATTATTATTTGTGGAGTAGATTGTGGATTATTTTCTGTTGCATCACCTTCTTCTGTTTTTTTGGCAGTATTATCAGGAATATTTACATCAACACTAGAAACAAGTGAATCAATAGGTAAAGCATTAATCTCTTCAATATTTGAAAGGATATCACTTAATGATAACTCTTTTCCTGAACTGCTTAGAAATCTTGGAGGCGTATCATTATAGCCCATTAAAGCCATTGATACAAAAGTAAAAGTACCTTCTCCTGGTATATCAATTACAATATCACCACCAACTAGTTGATAGTCTAAATCTTCTAGATTTAATCCAGGTATTTTAAAATCTACTAAATCACCAGGTCTGACATATACAGATACATTTTCACCTTTAGCAGGTTTGCCTATGATTCTTACACTTTTGTTTTGATACTTGATATAGTTATTATCAGTTGCCATAAAATATCCTTAATAATCCACATTAATAAAGGATATTATATCAAAATAAAGCCAAGTAAAATATTTTTTTATAAATAAGTTTAAAATAATTATGTTATAAAACATAATTACTTAATATAGCTTTAATAAATAAGAGAGTAAATTAAAATAATATTATGTAATTCAACATAATAATTAACTATTTTATATTAAAAAAAGTGTTTTTTGTAACTATTACGTATTTTTTTTCTAAAGAAGTTTTAAATTTTTCCGATGCAGTTTTAAGTTTACCATATGCAATTTTTGCCATATCCTTATCTTCCCAAAGTATTTGGATAAACGTTATATTTTTTCTATCATATGCAATTAAATCAATTGTATTATTATGATTATCCCACCAGCTACCTATTGCAACTGGTTTATATCCTAAGATAGACTCTTGCTTTATATTTATATAATCCTTAATACATTTTTTATAACTACTAAATACTGTTTTTCTTATAAACTCATCTTGTATTAAAAGACTAACCTCTTTTACTTCATTTTGTTGTAGATCACTAAGATTTGGATAAATATATAAAAACCAAAATTTTAAAGTATTATCACTAATAATATATCTTCCAAATTTTGAATTTTTCTTATCATCATTTATAGGTACAATTTTTTCTATAATCATCATATCAATTAGCTTTTGTAAATATCTTGATAGATAAGTTGATTTTACATCTAAGAAATTTGCAATATCTCCAACTTTTGAATTGCCCTTTGCAATTGCATAAAGGATAGAAGAGTAAGTACCTATATCACCTATTTCTGATTTTAGAATTTGTATTCCATAATCAAATAAATATGAGTTTGAAGATAAAAATAGATTATATATATTTTCAGTAAATTCAGTATTTGGATTATAATACTTTAAATTAGTTGGAGAAGTACCTAAAAGAGAATAAATATATAAATGATCTAATTTATTAACTTTTGGGAAAAACTCTTTTATAGCTAAAAAGCTTAAATATTTAAGTTTAATATTTGAGTTTGCTATTGATTCAATCTCTTTATCTTTTAGCTCTCCATAAAGGATTGAACTAGATACTATCAATTGAATATTTTTTGTTTTTAAATCACTTTTCCAATATTTTAAAAGTTCATTTAAAGCATCTTTATCTACTTTTAATACATTTTGGAAATCATCAAATATTATGATGGCTTTCTTCTCAATTTTTTGATTGTTTAAAAATTTCAATACTTCCAAAAAAGTATTAAATGGTTTTCCTACAGTATTTGTTCCATGAAACTTTATACTTATAGTGTTTGCCATTTGTGTAAAAAACTGAGAAGGAATCATCTCATAATTTGAAAAATATAGCTTTTCTTTATCTTTTGAATACTCATTTAACAGTGTAGTTTTTCCTGTACTTTTAGCTCCAAAAATAAACTCAATTGATGAATTTGGTTTATTATAATTATCTTCTAATATTTTTAGTTCATTTTCTCTTTGTAAAAACATTATCTTATCTTCTTTAATCTGTTTTTTCCAAGTTTATATATAGATGAAGATATATTCTCACTATATCCATCTTTTGTCAAAACTAAAATATCAGAATTTTCATATGCAAAATCTTTATCAAATTTATTTCCGGTAAGGTTTGCTGAAGTTGAGAACTGGCTTCCAAATTTTAATATAAAATCTTTAAAAGGAATATCCTCTTTTATAACTCTAAAAGATTTTAGATTTGGGTATATAAAAGTTGTTTTATTTGAGTATCTTACCCTTTTTCTATGACTTTTAGGAACTCTTGCATTTTTATTTAATGTTGAAAAAGAATCAACTGTTTGAAGTATTTTTTGAGAAAGTGGTCTTTGTTTTATAATTGACAGTTTCTCATCGTCTGCCGATGAGAAACCAACTGTAGTATCAGTTTGAACTAAATATACTTTATTTTTGTCCATTAGTCATTTAAAAATTCTTGGATAGATTTAACACCTATTCCATCTTTGTGTTTTAAAGCTTTCATAGCTTCAACACAAGCTAAAGCTGCTGCTGCAGTTGTAACATAAGGGATACCCTCTTTTAAAACTGCTCTTCTGATGTTTTTACCATCATCTTTTGAAGACTCTTTTCCATCACTTGTATTAAGTGCTAAAGCAATCTCTTTGTTTGTAATAGAGTCAGTAATATTTGGTCTACCCTCAGAGATTTTAAGTACTTTTTCACACTCTATTCCAGCTTCTGTAATAACTTTGTGTGTTCCACCAGTTGCAACAACTGTAAAACCTTCTTCTACTAAGCCTTTTGCTATTTTAGGAGCGAACTCTTTATCTAAATCACATAAAGAGATAAATACTTTTCCTTCTACTGGCAAGTCATTTTTAGCTGCACTTTGTGATTTAGCATAAGAGATACCAAAGTTATCAGAGATACCCATAACCTCACCTGTAGATTTCATTTCAGGTGTAAGAATCATATCTGAACCACTTAGTTTAGTAAATGGGAATACTGCTTCTTTAATAGCAATATGGTCTTTTAATATTGGTTTTAATACTCCATTATCTTCCCAGATTAAGTCACTATTATATGTATCAAGGGCATTTCTTAGGCTCTCTCCCCACATAACTCTAGTAGCAACTTTTGCTAAAGGCATACCAGTTGCTTTTGATACAAATGGAACGGTTCTTGAAGCTCTTGGATTTACTTCGATTAGATAAATTTGTCCTTTATGAATAGCATATTGAGTATTCATAAGACCAATTACACCAAGTCCAAGTGCCATTGCTTTTGTTTTAACTTCAAGCTCTTTGATAAGTTCAGGTGCAATAGAGATTGGAGGTAATGAACAAGCTGAATCCCCAGAGTGTACCCCTGCTTCTTCAATATGTTGCATAATTCCACCAATATATACCTCTTTTCCATCACAAATACAATCAACATCAAGTTCAATTGCTCTATCAAGGAATTTATCAATAAGTACAGGTGCATCATTTGATACAGAAACTGCTTCATCCATGTATTGTTTTAATTCATCAGTTGAGTAAACAATTTTCATACCTCTACCACCAAGAACAAATGATGGTCTAACAAGTACTGGATAACCAATTCTTTCTGCGATTTCAATAGCTTCTTCAACCTCTACAGCTGTTCCATTTTCAGGTTGTAATAATCCAGCTTTTGTAACAAAAGTAGAGAACTTTTCTCTATCTTCTGCTAAATCAATAACTTCAGCAGTAGTACCAATGATTTTTGCTCCAGCTTCTGTTAATGCATTTGCAAGTTTAAGTGGAGTTTGTCCACCAAAGTGAACAATTACACCATCTGGATTCTCTTTTTCAACTACACTTCTAACGTGTTCAAAATCGATTGGTTCAAAGTATAAAATATCCGAAGTATCATAGTCTGTAGATACAGTTTCAGGGTTACAGTTATACATGATAGTTTTTACACCCATTTCATTTAAAGCAAATGATGCGTGTACACAACAATAGTCAAACTCAATACCTTGACCAATTCTATTTGGTCCACCACCAATAATCATAACTTTTTTCTCAGTTGATTTGTTTTCAACTTTTGGTAACTTAGTTACATTTGTAGTTGAATAAAGATATGGAGTTAAAGCTTTAAATTCAGCTGCACAAGTATCAACTTCGTTGTATTCAAAATCTACATCTAAAGCTTTTCTTGCTTCATAAACTTCACTTTCAGATTTACCAATAAGTTTTCCAATCATTGCATCTGAGAAACCATTTGATTTGATTATTCTCATATGAGAAGCATCTGTTAAGATTGATTCATTAATTGATTGTTCTAAGTTATAAATCTCTCTGAATTTTGTTAAGAACCATGGGTCTACAGCACATAATTCAAAAATCTCTTCGTTTGTAAGACCTTTTCTCATACCATCCATTAAGTATCTTAATCTATCAGCATTTGGTCTTCTTATCTCTGCTTTGATTTTCTCTAAATCATCACAAATAGGATCAAACCCTACAAGTCCAGTTTCTAGTGAACATAATGCTTTTTGAATAGACTCATTAAATGTTCTACCCATAGACATAACTTCACCAACTGATTTCATACCTGTTGTTAAAGTAGAATCTGCTTTAGGGAATTTTTCAAAAGTAAATCTTGGAATCTTTGTAACAACATAATCGATTACTGGCTCAAAAGATGCTGTTGTTCCTGTAATATCGTTTTCAATCTCATCAAGAGTAAATCCAACTGCAAGTAGTGTTGCAACTTTTGCAATAGGATAACCAGTTGCTTTTGATGCAAGAGCAGAAGATCTTGAAACTCTTGGGTTCATCTCAATAACAATCATTCTTCCTGTTTTTGGACAGATTGAGAACTGAACATTTGAACCACCAGTATCAACTCCAATCTCTCTTAAAATAGCAAATGATGCATTTCTCATATTTTGATATTCTTTATCTGTAAGAGTAAGTGCAGGTGCAATAGTAACAGAATCTCCAGTGTGAACACCCATAGGGTCTAAGTTTTCAATAGAACATACAATAATACAGTTATCTTTTCTATCTCTGATAACTTCCATTTCATATTCTTTCCAACCAAGCATTGATTCCATAATCTCAATCTCATTGATAGGAGATGCTTCAATACCAGCTTCTGCAAGCTTTTTAAACTCTTCCATATTATAAGCAACACCAGAACCACCACCAGCTAGGGTAAATGATGCTCTACTGATTACAGGAAATCCAATCTCTTTTGCTACTTTTATAGCTTCATCAACACTATACGCATTGGCACTTTTAGGTAAGTCCATACCGATTTTAATCATTGCTTCATTAAATAGGTGTCTATCTTCACCTTTTTTAATTGCATCTGGATGAGCTCCTAAGAACTGTACTCCTTCTAGCATACCTTTGTCATACATTGAAGTTGCTACATTAAGTGCAGTTTGTCCACCCATAGTAGGTAAGATTGCATCAATATTTTCTTTTTCAATTATTTTTGCAACAACTTCTTCTGTAATAGGCTCAATATAAGTTCTATCCGCAAACTCAGGGTCTGTCATGATAGTAGCTGGATTTGAGTTGATAAGTACAACTCTATAACCTAACTCTTTTAATGTTTTAGTAGCTTGTGTTCCAGAATAGTCAAATTCGCAGGCTTGTCCAATAATAATTGGGCCTGAACCAATAAGTAAAATAGATTTTATGTCTTCTCTTTTTGGCATTTAAGTTCCCCGTATAATTTCGTATAATTTCCATGTTAAAAATCCGCATAGTATATCTAATAAGTGCTTAAATTTTTGTTAGAAAATATACAGTTGTAAAAGAAGTAAAAAACTCTAAAACAGTATCCAAAAAAAGATACTGTTTTTAGTTTGTAGGAAGATTGAATTTTTGGTTTTCTAAAACACCCTCTTCGTTGAAAGAAAGATAATATAAAACATCTTTTTTAACAGGAAGTCCAGTAAGGTGTCTTATGGCTAAATTTGCTTGAAGTGAAGCAATATGCATAACAATAGGACAAGCAATACCGTTTGGTTTTCTATCATTTACTACAAAAACAGCCTCATATGAAGCTTTTTCAAAGAAACAAACCTGACCATGAAACTCTTCAACACTTCCATAAATCCAAGGTTGATTTTTTTCAATGCAATATTCATTTATAGCAGCTCTTGTTGGAAGGTTGTCTGTAGCATCAATAATCAAATCATAAGTTAAACCTCTTTTTGCAAAATCTTGAAAAGATTCTTTATAAGCAGTAACTTTAGTATAAGGACATCTTGATTCCATAAGCTCTTTTAAAACATCAGCTTTGTATTTTCCATCATCACCAACTTTAAAACCTATTTGTCTATGGATATTGTGAACACCCACCTCATCAAAATCCACAAGTGCAAACTCACCAATTCCAGAAGCTCCTAAAGCAATACCCAAAGAACACCCAAGTCCACCACTTCCTATAATAGCTATTTTTTTATCTTGTAATGAAGTTTGTGTTTCTTCACCCCAAAGTTTAATTTGTCTGTTAAAAAACTCATTAGCCTCAATCATCTTAAATCCTTAGTAAATTAGTAATGTTTATTTTAGTATTTATCTTATAATAATAGCAGATTTTGTTTAAATTAGTTTGACCTTTGTCAAGTTTAATGTTGAGTAGATTAGTTGGTTATTTTAATTTTTTAATATCTTCTTCTAACTCTTTTAGACTTATCTCTTTTTCTATTTGTTTTTGATTTTCTTTATATTTTTTATACTCTAATTCACTTTTTTCTTTTGCTATTTGATGAGATATTTTTCCTGCATTTTTTAGAAGTTCTCTTCCATTCATAGATAAAATCAAATCAAGTCTTTCAATCCAATCATTCATATACATAGGTGTTTGTTGATTTGCCATCGTTTCTGCAAAAGCTAAGTACTGTTCTACTAAAAGGCCTAGAAGTTTTATCTCTTCTTCATTTAAATAGTTTTTTGCAACACTTACATCTTTTTTGGTGATATTTATATTCTCTTTATCGTATGAATTCATACCTAAAAGTGGTTTTGTCATATCCACACGATTGTGTACAAGTTCTGATGCTGTTTGAGATGATACAGCCCATAAAAGTTTATTTTGAACTATTTTGAAAAACTCTATTGTTTTTTCATCTTTTGGGTCATAATCTATACTTGTCATATAGATATCTTTGATTTTTTGATAGAAAAACTTCTCACTAAGTCGTATCTCTCTAAGACGGTTTTGAAGCTCATCAAAATATGACATTTGATTGCCATTTTTAAATCTATCATCATCTAGTACAAAACCTTTAGTAATGTACTCTTTTAGCTTTTGATTTGCCCAAATTCTAAACTTTGTACCAGTGTTTGAACGAACCCTAAAGCCTAAAGCTATTATCATATCAAGATTATAATGTAAGACATCATAGTTTTTACCATCATTTGCAGTTATCCGGTAATTCCGGATAACTGAATCTTTATCTAATTCTTCCTCTTGAAATATATTTACTACATGCTCATTTATAGTTTTTACACTTTTTCCAAAAACTTCTGCAAGCTGTTTTTGACTAAGCCATATAGATTCATCTTCAAATCTTACATCAACTTTAATATTTCCATTTTGGTTTTCATAGATTAAGATATTTTGATTTTCCATAGTTTTACTTTTTTATTTTATAATAACACAATGATTTAAATTATTAAAAAAATATTTCATAATGTAATACTTTTAATTGTACTCTAGGTTTGATTAGCTTATTTTGAATTATCAGTCAATTTTATTCAATTCATTTAAAATGATTTTTTCAAATTTTTAAGTATATCACTTCATAGTAAAAAGAGTTATCTTTTAGCTGATACTTTGATGCCATACTTTTTTCTTACTATTTTAGCTTCATTTTTTACTTTTTTTAAAGCTTCAGAATATCCTTCAATACGTTGCGTAGTATCTACTGTCTTTTTTATATTTTGTTTGTCTAATACTCTTTTTGTCATATTTTTTCCTTAAAATACATTATAACAAAACTTTTAACTATACTCTGGTTTTGGTTGGGCTACTAATTGAGCATCATAAGCATTGTTTATTATATCATCATATAAATACTTTTGAAACCCTATAAAAGTATCTCTTATCTCTGGAATTTCCCCTAAAACTTGTTTGGCATCTTCTATTGCGTGGTATTTTGTTACAAGTAAAGTTGCTAGTCGTTTGTCATCTAACTCTTTTACACCATTATCAACATATTGTTGAAGTACAAAATCCAAGAACTCTTGTTTAGCTTCATCATAATGGGTAATTTTAACTTTTGCTTTAGTAGCTCGTTCCAACCTTGGTACTAAATTTTTATGATAAGCAATATAAGCTAACACATCGTAAAGGTCACTATCCTCTCCATGAACTATAGATTTTAAATCTTCAAGTTGTTCTAAAGAGTAGCCAGCTTCGCTAAGTTCTTCTAAAAGTCTTTTTCTAGTATCTGGAATACTCCATATCCTTCTTAGTTCATCTTCATTTTGGAAAAAGCTCGGCATTTCATCAAAAAGTCTTTTTACAAACTCTCCTGCTGATATTGGTTTTCCCTCAGGTGAATAAAACATAGTTTTTACCATTGAGTCTAAGCTTCTGTAGTTTCCATCAGAAAGTTTTATTTTAACCATCTGTTTTGGTGGTTTTTCACATACGCAAGGGATATTTCCACACACTTCACAAGGTTCATTTTCTCCATCAGGAGAGGGGCAAATACAAGGTAACACTCCACAAACCTCACAAGGCTCTTTTGGTGGTTTTGGTGTTGGTGATTCTGGCTCAATAGGTTCTCCATCCCAAGAGGGGTCATGGAAATGTTTATAGGCATCATAAAAATCATAGATTGTAAAATAATCTTTATCTTCAAAAAGTCTTGTTCCTCGACCAATGATTTGTTTAAACTCAACCATTGACTTAACCGTTCTTAAAAGTACAATATTCCTTATCTCCGGTGCATCAACACCAGTGCTAAGTTTTCGTGATGTAGTTAAAATAGTTGGATAACTTTTTTCATTGTCTTGAAAGTCTCTTAAAAACTTTTCACCTTTTGCTCCATCATCAGCACCAACTCTTTTACAATAATCTAAATGTTTTACTTTTACACTCTGATTAATAAGATTTCGTATCGCTGCTGCGTGGGCTTGGGTTTCACAAAATACAAGGGTTTTTTGAGTTTGGTCTATCATATCCATAAAAAGTTTTACCCGATACTTTTCTATATCCATGATTTCTATAATTTTATTTTGTTCCTCTTTTGTGTACTCTCTGCCCTCTTCTATTTCACCCTCTAATATTTCATCTTCATCAGTATAAATATAAGTATCACCAGTAGTAGAAATATCTTTTACTTTAAAAGGGGTAAGAAAACCATCATTTATCCCCTCTTTTAAAGAGTATTCATATACTGGTTTACCAAAATAGTTATAGGTATCTCCATTGACATCTCTTTTTGGCGTTGCTGTAAGTCCAAGCTGATATGCAGGTGAGAAATACTCTAAAATTGCTCGCCACTCACTCTCATCATTTGCTCCACCTCTATGACACTCATCTATAATGATAAAATCAAAATAATCTTTTGGATACTCACCAAAATTTGGAGTATCATTTAGTCCTGTCATAAATGTTTGAAATATCGTAAAGAAAATCGAGCCATTTTTAGGAACTTTTTGTTTTTTTCTTATTTCACTTGGGTCTATTCTTATAACGGCATCTTCACCAAAAGGAAGAAAGTCTCTAAATGCTTGGTCGGCTAAGATATTTCTATCGGCTAAAAAAAGTATTCGTGGTGTTCGCTTAAAATCTTTTTGTAGATTCCATCGTGAGTGGAAGAGTTTCCAAGATATTTGAAAGGCTATGGAAGTTTTTCCCGTACCTGTTGCTAGGGTTAAAAGTATTCTTTGTTGTTCTTTGCCAACAGCTTCTAAAACTCTATTGATGGCATTTGTTTGATAGTATCGCAACTGCCACTTACCACCACTGCTTTCAAAAGGTATCGCAAATAATCTATCTAAAACACTGTCCTCTTTTGGATAGGTCATTTGCCATAACTCTTCAGGTGTTGGGAATGTTTTTACATCACCCTCTTCTTTTTCTTGCATATCAATACCATAGATTGCTAAACCATTGGTAGAGTAGGCATATCGTATTTGTAGTCTATCTGCATACTCTTTTGCTTGAACCACACCATCACTGTAGTGTAACTCTCTTTTTTTGGCTTCTATTACGGCTAATCGTCTATTTTTATAAATAAGCACATAATCAGCACTAAGTGGTTTGGCTCGTCTACCATTTCCTATAAGTCTTCCTTGACTTATAGGATACTCCACTTGAATACGACTATCTTCTACAACACCCCAACCCGCTTCTCGCAGTTTTGGGTCTATAAGTTCGAGCCTTGTTTGTGCTTCATTCATACTAACTCTCCACTAAAAGCTTTTTGTAAAATTGATTTTTTGAGTTCTTCTAGATTTTTTAGTTTTTGTTTGTATTGTTTTTCTAGCTGTTTTGTTTGCTCTTTTAATTTATTTATTCCTTCAACAATACTTTTTTGTGATTCTTTAATAGGAAAATTAATTTTTATTCTTCTTAAATCATCATTATAGAGTCTTGATATTGTCGCTCCTCTTGAAGGATTCCATTGACAAAAACCATAAAACTCATAAAGAAATTCATTTAAAATTAATTCTTCATTATTATCAATCCAAACAATATTCGAATCTTGAAAATAAGCTGGTTTTCCATCATAAATTACTCTTCTACCAATAGTTCCAGAAGCAGATAAAAGAATATCCCCTTTTTTAGGAAAAGAATATTTTTTCTTAAACTCATTGTATATTTCTTCAGATATAAAAGCATTTGCCTCTTTTCCAAATGTTCCAATTTTATAAAATGGAATACCATTTTCACTGTTAGTTTGTTTTTTTAAAATTCTTTTACACATTGAAACTTTACCAATTTCACCCAAAGTCTTTTCTTCCCAATCTTCACCTTGTTGTGAAAATATTTCATTAAGTCTACTTTGAAAAAGCTCTTTTGAATTATGGATATTTTTTTCAAGATTTACTTTTGCTTTATCAATCGCTTCAAATGCTTTATCCAAAATTGCTACAATTTGTTTTTGTTCTTCTATTGGAGGAATTGGTATTTTTACAGAACTTACTAATCTAATATTTAAATTTCTTACCGTTGAACCAGAAGCCAAACTATTAAACTGTTCAAATATATTAGGAGAACATAAAATATAATATAAAAAATCTTTTTCAAGATTGGCTTTTTCTATATCTCTTAAAACTAGCCATCCATCGTGAATACAACCTGTTGTTTTCATAATATATGGTTTTCCAAAACTCATTGAGTTTGAAAGAATAAAATCACCTTCATTTACAAATCTTGTTTTGTATAAACCATCTTTTGAAATTTTTTGCTTAGTTTCATAAATATATTTATCTGATGCAGTGGCATCACTTATTTTTATCCAATTTAAACCATCAATATCATCAGTCAAATATTTTTGTATTGGGCGAGGAGAACCCCCTCTTTCAATAGTTAATATATCTCCTAATTTATGATAATTTAAACTCATACCAACTCTTTAATAGAAGCTAAAATTTTCTTTGTCTCTTTATCCAAAGTTTCCATATCTTCTAATATCTTTTTTGGAGTTCTTAGTTCTGCTTCATCAGGTGTAAAAGGATTTTTAACCGATAAGTCAAAAGTAGTTTCATCTATATCATTTATATTGATACTCCAAGAGTTATCACTCTTAATAAAGTCTTTTTGAAGTTTGATAAACTCACTCATATCCTTATCATTTAAAGGATTGGTTTTCCCCATATTTCGTCCAGGGTTTAGTTGGTAGTACCAAATATTTTTTGTAGCTTCACCTTTGGTAAAAAACAGTACTACCGTTTTTACACCTGCCCCTGTAAAGGTACCACTTGGCATATCTAAGATAGTGTGAAGATTGCACGTTTCTAAAAGATGTTTACGTAGTGCTACTGAAGCATTATCAGAGTTACTCAAAATCGTATTTTTGATAACAACGGCTGCTCGTCCACCAGCTTTTAGTGATTTGATAAAGTGTTGCATAAAAAGAAAAGCAGTTTCACCTGTTTTTATATCAAAGTTTTGTTGTACCTCTTTTCGCTCTTTCCCACCAAATGGAGGATTTGCTAGTATCACATGGTATCTGTCTTTTTCTTGAATATCTCGGATAGATTCAGCTAAAGTGTTGGTATGTTTGATATTGGGTGCTTCGATACCATGAAGTATCATATTCATAATACCAATAACATAAGCTAAGTTTTTCTTCTCTTTTCCAAAAAATGTTTTTTCTTGTAGGATTTTTAGGTTATCTACATTTTTATTCATACGCTCATACATATAATCATAGGCTTCACATAAAAACCCTGCACTTCCTACTGCTCCATCATATACTTTCTCACCAATTTGAGGGTCTATCACATTTACCATTGCACGAATCAGTGGTCTTGGCGTATAGTATTGACCGCCATTTCTTCCTGCATTTCCCATATTTTTGATTTTGGTTTCGTATAAGTGACTTAGTTCATGTTTGTCTTTGCTTGATTTAAAAGGAAGTGAGTCTGCGTATTCTAGAATCTCTCTTAGGTTGTATCCGCTTTGGATTTTGTTTTTAAGTTCACTAAATATCTCACCTATTTTATACTCTATTGTTAAAGGATTATCGGTATTTTGTTTAAACTTTGCAAGATATGGAAAAAGTTTTAAGTCTACAAACTTTACTAAGTCTTTTCCAGTAAGAGCTTTGTTATGGTCTAAGTTTCCATCTTTATCTTTTGGCATAGCCCAAGAGTTCCATCTATACTCTTCATCAAGGATAAAAGTATACTCTTCCCCTGAAAGTTCTTTTATATCTTTTTTCTCTTTTTCAAGATCATCAAGGTATCGCAAAAACATTATCCAAGAAGTTTGTCCTATATAGTCAAGCTCACTGTCAGCACCAGAGTCTTTCCATAAAATATCATCTATATTTTTAAAAGTTTGTTCAAACATATATTATTTTTATCCTAAAGTTCATTTGTATTTATATCTAAGCTTATTATTTTACTAAAAGTTTGCCCTATATTGAATAAAACAGAAGAGATTAAAAGAATTAGTTGATTTAATTGGAAGGTTTGGGCATAAACAAAAATTGACAAAACAAATATTCTTAGATATAATATTTATACAATTTTCCTTCGGGACTACTCTCTTACCTTTGTAAGAGAGGAAAATCATAACTTCATTAATTTTTTAAATTTGATTTCTAACTTTTCAAAATCGTTTTTATTTATTGTTCCAATTTTCCTATCAAGTCTTTTTACATCAAAAGTTTTAGCTTGAACTAATAATGCACTACTGTCTTTATTTTCTAAGAAATTAAAATTATAAAAAAAGCTACCTTCTCTTATTGTTGTTGACAGAGGTATTCCACAAAAAAGTTTATTATTATATTTTCTAAAAATCAAAAGAGGTCTCATAAAATCTTTGCCTTTACCATTTTGCTCATAACCAATATTCTTGCCAATATTAGCCCAATAAATTTCTCTTTCTCTAAAATAAGCAGTGATTTTTTTATCTTGTGTTCTGTTTTTTATTTCATTCCATTGATTAAATATTTCGTTTTCATTATCTACATATTTCATAAAACACCCTCTTCTTTCAAACTTACAAAATCATCTTTTGTAAAGATTATATGGTCAAGTAGTTCTATACCTAAGATTTTTCCTGATTCTTTTAGTCTATTTGTCACTTGTATATCTTCATCACTTGGTTTTAGTATTCCACTTGGGTGGTTGTGGGCTACTATTATGCTGGCACATCTTTTTTCAATGGCGTGTGAGAATACTTCTCTTGGGTGAACTAGACTTTGGTTTAGGGTTCCTATTGTGATTACTTTTGTTTCTATTAGATTATTTGCTCCATCTAGATAAAGGCTTAGGAAGTATTCTTGTTGTTTGTTTTTGTATGGGGTTAGTTCATCATATACATCTTTTGCTGATGATATTTTATAGTGTTGGGTATCTATTAGGTATCTCTTTGAAAGTTCTATTGCTGATATTATTTGACTGGCTTTTGCTTTTCCTAAGCCATGGATTTTAAGTAGGGTTTCTAAATCTATAGTTTCAAAGTTTGAGTTAAAAAATTTTTCAATCTCGCGGGAGAGTTTTATTACATCTTTGCCTTTTACTCCACTTCCTAGAAGTATGGCTATAAGCTCGTAGTTTTTAAGAGCACTTAGACCATATTTTAGTAGTCTTTCCCTTGGTTTGTCTATTTGTTGTAGTTGAGTTATTGATTTCATAAACTTCCCTCAAATATTTGAAAGAAGTTTATCAATTTTTAAAATTAGTAGTTAAAAATATAACATTTTGCAATATTTTTTAAAATGGTTCGTTAGAGTCTTTCTCTTTTGTTGTAAAGATAAGTTTTGCTTCATCAAGTAGTTTTTGTGCTTCTTCTAACTCTTTTACTCCATTTTTATAAACCTCTAAAGAATCACTTAGAGTTATTTGTGGATTAGATAGTTTTTCTAATAGCTCTTTTGCTTTTTCTATCTTTTTTTCAAAACTCAGGTTTTCTATCTCTTCTTTTATCTCTTCACTCATTTGTTTCCTTCTAATAGTTCTATTATATATTTATCAAATTTATCAACTTCTACTAAAAATGAATCATGCCCTGATTGGCTTTCTATCATCTTGTATGTTACTTGTTCACTTTTACCTAGTTTAATCATAATATCTCTTATCTCTTCCATCTCTTCAGGGAAAAACAACATATCATCACTAAATGAGATAAGGTGCAATTTACTTTTTACTTTTGAAAACGAGTTTTCTAAAGTATCTTCGTTTCTTCCGGCATCAAATATATTCATAGTTTTACAAATATATAAATATGATAAGGGGTCAAATACTTTTGGAAAGTTATAGGCATTGTATTCAAGGTATCTTTCCACTTCAAATCTACCAAACAACTCATATAAACCATCTGTTCTAGAATAATCTCTTCCAAATTTTTTATTAAACAAAGTTGGACTTAAATATGCTATTAGTCCTGCCATTCTTCCTATTGCAAGTCCTGGTAAACCCTTTGCAAGAAGGTCATCTTTTTCATAAAATCCATCTTTAAAAACAGGGTCATGTCTGATTGCTTCTATAGCAAGTTTGTTTATAGATATTGCCCATGGTCTTGTATATGCTGTAGTAGCTAATGCAAATATATGTTGGGCAAACTCTGGATACTCTATTGAGTAACAAAGTGCTTGCATACCACCCATACTTCCACCTACAACAGCTTTAGCTTTTGTTATACCAAGCTCTTTGTATAATCTCATTTGGGCTTTTACTATGTCTGAAATTGCTAGTACTGGAAATTTTAATCTATACTCTTTTTTTGTAGCTGGGTCAATACTTAAGGCATTTGTAGAACCAAAAGTGCTGCCAATGTTATTTGAACAGATTACAAAATATTTTGTTGTATCTATAGCTTTTCCATCACCAATAAGCTTATCCCACCATCCTGGCTTTGCTTCATCAGCATATCTACCTGCTGCATGGTGGCTTCCTGCTAAAGCATGGCAAACTACTATTACATTTGATTTATCTTTATTCAGTTCTCCATATGTTTCATAAACTATTTCAAACTCTTCTAAAATCCGACCACTCTCTAAACGTAGTGGTTCTTTAAACTTTATTTTATTTGTTTTTATTTCCATTCTGTATTAATGTATTATCCAAATTATCTAATTTATAAATCTATTTTTAAGTTGGTTATTTTATCGAAAAGTTACTAAATTTGCAGTGATTTATAAAAGACTCAACTCATCAATTGAGCTTTTCATTAAATCTTGCCATTGTTTACTGGGTGTCCACTCATCGAATATTGATAAATCAATCTGTTCAAAGGGAGTATTTAATATATGTTTGTGGTATAGATACATAAAAGCTGTAACTCTATAGTTTTTAGCACAATGAACTAAAACTTTTTTATCTTGTAAAGCAGTCATAAGTGATAAAAACAGTTTTGCATCTTCAACTTTTGGATTTTCAAAATCAACTGGTATATGAAAGTAAGCAAGGTTTAGATCTGTTACCACTTTATCTTCATTTTCAATTGCATTTGTTGCAGTACAAAGGGCTAAGTTTATAACTACTTCAAAACCTTCATCTTTTACTTTTTGAAACTGTTCAATCGTAGGTTGTCCTGAAGTAGAAATTAACTCATCAATTTTTATATAGTTTAATATCTTATTCATACTTATCCTTTGTAGTAGTTAGCTACAATCTTATCTAAATATGTTTAAAAACTCTCAAGTATTTTATCTACTTTTTCTAAATATATTTTTTTAAGCTCTTCATCAATAAAAGAAGCATTAAAAGAATTTCTTACTAGTTTTACTATATCCTCTTTTGATAAATTTAGATTTTTATAAATATTTATAAAGTTTTGATTTAAGTAACCTTTGAAATAAGCTGGGTCATCAGAGTTAACTGTAACATTTAATCCTAAATCTAAAAGCTCTTTTATATTGTGTTTCTTATAGCTTTCAAAAACTTTTAGTTCAATATTTGAATTTGGACAAACTGTAAGGGGTATTTGTTCTTTTATTAATCTTTCTATCAAAGATTTTGAGTTTATTACTTGTACTCCATGGTCTATTCTTTCAACTTTTAATAAATCTAAAGCTTCAACTATATATGAACAATCAGCTTCTTCTCCCGCGTGAGCAACTATTTTAAAGCCCTCTTCTCTTGCTTTTTTAAATACTTCTTTAAACTTTGAAGGTGGATTTCCTATCTCTGAAGAATCTAAACCAATACCTATAATATCATGTTTAAACTCTATAGCTTCATTTAAAGTTTTAAAACACTCTTCTTGACTTAAGTGTCTTAAAAAACACATTATTAGTTGAGAAGTGATACCCAATTCATCTTTTGCATCATTTAAAGCTTCTGTGATACCTTTTATAACTGTATAAAATGGTATTCCCCTTTGGGTATGAGTTTGTGGGTCAAAAAATATCTCTGTATGGACTATATTGTTCTCTTTACATTTTAATAGATATTCCCAAGTTAAAGAATAAAAATCTTCCTCTTTTATAAGCACACTTGCACCTTCATAGTAGATATCTAAAAAACTTTGTAAGTCAGTAAAATTATATGCTTTTTCTATATCTTCGACAGTACTATAAGGTATATCAATAGAGTTTCGTTGGGCTAATTCCAACATCAATTCTGGCTCTAAAGTACCTTCTATATGCAGATGTAATTCTGCTTTTGGCAATTTTTTAATTAAATCAATCATTGTTTTATCCAACTTTTTATCTAATTGTACAACTTTTTTTGAAATTTTAAAAGGATAATAAATAGTATTATTAATATATATTTTTACTATACAAAATATTTTTTTTGATACAATACCTTTTTTAAATACAAAGGATTAAAATGGATTATATAAAAGAACTTGAAACTCTTTTAAAAACTGATGTATTAGTAGAAGTAAACAAAGATGTACAAGAGCTTGAAAAAGAGTATTCACAAAAAAAGAAAAAAGCTATAAAAGAAGAATTGGAGTATATGTTGAAAGTAAAATTATACTTTGATGAAGTATTAATAGATATTGAAAACAATACAATTACACAAGAACAAGCTTTAGATATATTAGAAGGGCTTGAAGATATGAAAGTTGAAAATCAAGAGGTGTAATTTATACTTGACTAATTTAATCATATATATTTTAGCTTAAATTATAATTCTAATAAAAACCTCGTATATATCTCTTATAATTTAACATATATAATACTAAAATCAAAACTTTATTTATTTAGTAAGGATTAATATGTCAGATTTCGAGGTTTTTGAGATAGTAAACATACTTGGCTTTCTTTTAGGTTTAGCCTTTGGAGCTGTTGCACAAAAAAATCAATTTTGTTTTAGTGGTTCTATTAAAGATTATATATTAACTAAATCAACTATGAGAGGCTCATCTGTAGTTGTGGCTATGCTTATTGGAATAATCTCTACGTTTATTGTAAGTTCAATATATGAACTTGACTTAACCCAAACTGTTTATTACAAAGAAAATATAAACTACTTTGCAATTATCATTGGCGGTCTACTTTTTGGAGTAGGTATGATGTTATCAGATGGTTGTAGTAATCGACACCTTATTAAATTTGCCCAAGGTGATATTAATTCACTTATTGTATTAGTTTTTATAGCAATTTTTGGATATTCAACTGCAAAAGGTTTTATGGGTGAGATTTTAAATCCTTTAATTATTAACAATGAAACATTAATAAACTTATCATCTTATATTGGAAATGTTTCTATGAATATTTATGTGATTAGTATTTTATTACTTATTCTTTTATATATTTTGGTAAAAAAGATAAAAAGATTACCTTCATTATGGGATGGTGTAATACTTGGACTATTTGTTGGAGCTTCATGGTATATTACAGGTGTAATTGGTGAAGAGAGTATGGAAAGAGTTATTGAACTTACAGGAATAACTTTTGTTTATCCTGCAGCAAAAACTATGGAGTTTTTTACATATTATCAAATATCTGAATTAACTTTTGCAATAAGTCTAGTTTTTGGTGTATTAGCTGGTGCATTTTTAATGGCTAAAGTAAACAGAAGATACAGCTTTGGTTGTACTGCATCAAAAGGTCAACACAAAGTAAAATACAATATTATAGGTGGAAGTTTAATGGGTACAGGTGGTATCATGGCTATTGGTTGTACAGTTGGACAAGGTTTAACTGGTATGTCAACACTTGCTTTTTCATCATTAGTAGCCATCTTATCTATATTTATATCTGCTACTATTACAGCATTAATTATGAATAAGAAAAATAAGCTACCTATGTGTTTTATTTTTGAATGGAAAGACAACACACCAGATTATCAAATATAAATTTGATAATCTGTTACTTTATGTAAGATTATGTAAAAAATATGTAATTTTTTATTAAGTTATTTTTAATTATTCTAAAAACTTGTTATTATAAGAATCTAGAAGCTAAACAACAAAAATATAAGGGGCTCTTATGATAACACTTCTTTGTGGATTCACTATAGGGATTATTTCACCGCTTATTGGAGTTTTTTTGTATTCTCAACTTTCTACATCTGTGGGGGATGTATTATTATTGCCTGTTTATATGTTATCAGGAATATTTGATGAGCCATTTTGGTATCTAAGTTTTGGAAAGCAAGTTTTACTTTTCTTAATCTGTGGTCTAATCTACTCATCATTTATAGGGTATCTTGAAATAGCATCAAAACAGTTTAGAGAAAACTAAAAACAAAACAAAAGTTTACATACCTTTAATGTAAACTTTTGTACTCTTCTATCTATGAATTGGATTGCACACATTTTTTTATCAGAACTTAATACAGACTTTCAAATTGGAAACTATCTTGCTGACCCACTTAAAGGGAAAGTATGGGAAAATGCAAATGAAAATATAAAAAAAGGCATGTATGTTCATAAAATTATTGATTCATACACAGATTCTCACTTATTTTTTAAAAATAGCAAAAATAAATTAGGTTCAAAAGGCTTATTAAAAGCTGTAGTTATTGATTTGACTTATGATTATCTTTTAACAAAAAATTGGGATAAATTTTCAAATATACCGATAAATAAGTTTTTAGATGAGTTTCATATGAATGCCATGAAAAAATTAGATTCACTCCCTTTAACTGCGCAAACTCCCCTTGAGAGATTAATTCGGCATGATATATTAAACCAATACAAAACACTAAGTGATTTAGAAAAAGCTTTTTTAAGAGTAGATTATAAACTTTCACAAAGGTTGCTAAAAAGAGATACTACACATAGATATTTTGATATTGTAAATTCAAATATTGATAGTATAGAAGAAGATTTTCTTATCTTCTTCCCACAGTTATGTAAAGAGGTAAAAAAACATATAAGTGATGATAAATCAAATCATATAATCATATAATTTACCATTTATTTTTGGGTGGAATATACTCTTTTATAGCTTTTAATAGTTCATCTTTATCATCTGTTTTTATAAGCATATCAACATAATCTTTTTTTAAAAAACCAGAATCACACATACCTTCAAGCATCTCAAAAAGTTTGTTATAAAATCCGTTTATATTATAAAAAGCACAAGGTTTAGAGTGAAAACCTAATTGTGCCCAAGTCCATACTTCAAAAATCTCTTCTAAAGTGCCAGCTCCACCTGCTAATGTTACAAAAGCATCAGCTTTACTTGCCATTAAAGCTTTTCTTTCATGCATATTGGAAACTACATTAAGCTGTGTTATATCTGTATGGGCTAACTCTTTTTCTTTTAGTTTTTCAGGGATTACTCCATAAACTTTTCCACCATTTTGCATTACAGAATCAGCAAGTGCACCCATTAGACCAACTTTACCACCACCATAAACAACATCAATACCATTTAAAGCAAAATATTTACCTAACTCTTTTGTAGAATCCAAAAAATCATTATCATTACCACTACTAGAACCACAAAAAACTGCTATTGTCATAATATCTTACTCCTAAATTTTTTTGAAATTATATAGCAATTAAACTAGAGACTTTATTAAATATTTGGGGGATTCAACATAACCTTGTTTATAATAAAATTTATGTGCTTTTTCTCTTCTTTTATTACAATGAACTTCTATTCTGTCACACTTTTTTTCTTTTGCAATTTTTACTGCATAAGATTCTAAAAGTGCACCTACTCCACAACTTCTACTATCTTCATCAACACAAAAATAACTAATGCGACAAAAATCACCTTCAAGGGCTAACTGTGGTATAAAATGTAAAGATAAAACTGCTACAACTTTTGTGTTAATTTTCGCTACTAATAAAGTTTCATCTTCATGTTCAATAAGCTCTTTTATTCTTTTATTTATAAATCTACTAGTATCAGAGTAATCTAATTGTTCAAGTAGATTTGAGATTGCTTCACTATCATCTATACTTGCTTCACTTATCTTAATCATAAGATTCCTTTTAATCTAAATATTTATTAAATAGTTCTATATCTGCAGGGGTTAAATTTAATCCTTCTTCTAATTGTGATTTTTGAATAATAGGATTCATTAAGGCATTTTTTACATCTACATGAGGTAAACCAACTAAATGGGCTATTTCATGAGCTAAAATAATTTTTAATTCATCCAAGTTTTTAAAACCATAAATCTCTATTTTATCCATTGAAGTAGAGATTTTTTTCTCCTCTTTTTTCTTTCCATCTATAAAAGTTGTTTTCTTTTCAATAGTTTGTAAACCAAAAGTTCGACCTCTAATTTTAGAATAGTTTCTATTCATTGATTCTAATTGGATATTTAATCTATTAAAATCGTTTATCAAGTTATTGAAACTAATAACTTTTGAATTAAACCTTGTAATATCTCTTCTTAAATCTCTACGTTTTGCTTTTAACTTTTTAATTTCACTATTTAAAATATTTTTTTCTTTTTTTGAATATACTTTTGCTTTATTTAACTCCTCTTTGCTTAAATCTTTTTTTGAATTTATTTTTATTATATAGTTATTGTATCTTTTCACTTTTTCATTTAACACTTTTTGTTGCTTATTTAATATAGCTTTTGTTTTTTCTATTTTATTTTTTTTATTTGGAAAGTAATCTTTTAACTCTTGTATTTTCTGCTTTTTAACTTCTATTCTTGAGATTTTTTTGGAGATTGTATTTTCCAATTTCGAGGGTGGGATAAAAATAAAATTTATAGGTTTACCATCAACAGAATAATCAAATATATCTTTATCTAATTGGTTTTCAAAAGTAGATTCAATCTCCTTTATTATCTTATATATTTGATCTTTTGAAATTTTATTTTTATAATACTTATCAATGGTGCCGATTGAAACTTTTTCAAAAGAAGCATTAAGAAAAGAGAAAGAAATTAGTATTAATATATATATTTTAATAAACATAGAATATATTTTAATTAAAAAGATATTTATTGAAGCTTACTTTTTATTTTAAGTCTATATTATTATTTTTAGATACTATTTTAATTCAAAAATAAAAAAAGGACTATTATGGCTATAAAAAATAAACAACTTGTAGTTATGCACTATGAATTAAAAGTTAATGGCACACAAATAGAAACAAACTTTGATGGAAGTCCTATTGAGTTTTCATATGGTACAGGAGAGATTATCCCTGGCTTAGAAGAAGCTATTAAGGATATGAATGAGGGTGAAACAAAAGAGGTAAAAATTGTTGCTCAAGATGCTTATGGAAAACATGATCCAAGTTTAACAGAAAAATTGCCAATTTCAGATTTTGAAGGTATTGATTTAGAGATTGGTCTTGTTTTAGAAGCAGATGATGACAATGGAAACCTAATAAAAGCTACAGTTACAGAAGTAACAAAAGATGAAGTTACAGTTGATTATAACCATCCATTTGCAGATTGTGATTTAGATTTTAAAGTGTTTATAAAAAGAATAGTTTAATTTTATCAAAAGAGATAAAATCTTTTTAGAGTTTATCTCTTTTTCTAGGCTTAAGGATAAATAGATTCCTATATTCATCTAAGTTAGGTTTATTTACATTAAAAGTTTCTATTGTCAAATCAAAATTGTTTGTCCGTAGAAGTATATATGCATTTTTATCATTTTTAATCATAAAAGTATTGTCTTTATCTATAACTATATCTTCTAAACCAATTTTTTTATATTGGTTTGCTAAAACCTCTTTAACCTCTTGGAAGCTATTTTTATTTTTCATTATCAATCTAATAATATATGAAGCTTCTGTTTTTATCTCTTTATAAACTTCATTAACTAAAGGAGCACCACAAGTATTGCAAGAATAAATACTATCTTTTAAGGGTGTATTACAATTATCACAATATTCTACGTTCGTACGTTTTTTATATAATGCTAAACTAATTAAAATAACTATAAATAGTAATTCAACACCAAAAGTTATTCTTTCATTTGTAATATTTAGTTCTACAATAAGTATTTGTTCTATAAAAAAAAGAAATAACAATCCTAGTGACTCAAAAAACCAACCACGATACATAACAAAAAGAAATAAAACTATTTCTATAATTAATAACATTATAAAATCTCCCTCATGAGGCTGGATTATAATAAATTAAAGATTTAAACTACATTTAATTTATAAAAAAAGAAGTAAAATAAATAAATTTTTTAATAATTTATAACAAAAATACACATTTTAAACCTTTAAAGTTAATAATATTAATTACAGAAAAAATTTTATAACTATTTAATTTTTAGATGTTAAATTTCCATTTTAAATTATATAAAGGATTTTTTATGGAAAAAATAGGTTTATTTTTTGGTAGTGATACAGGAACAACAGAAGAGATTGTAGAAAAAATTAAAGATTTATTTTCTAAAGAGATAGAAATTCACAATATCTCAAATACAAAAAAAGAGGATATTGAAAAATACAAAAATTTAATTCTTGCTTCACCTACTTGGGGAGATGGAGATTTACAATCTGATTGGGAAGATTTTGAAGAAAATTTAGAAAATATTGATTTTTCAAATAAAACTGTAGCTTTATTAGGAATTGGAGACCAAGAAGGTTATGAAGATACTTTTTGTAATGCTTTAGGACATCTGTATGGGTATGTAAAAGATGCAAATATTATTGGTCAAACATCAACTGACGGATATGAATTTGAAGAATCAACAGCTGTTGTTAATGATAAATTCATTGGTCTTGTATTAGATGAAGATAATCAAAGTGAACTAACAGACAAAAGATTAGAAGATTGGGTAAAAGATATAGAAAATAAATTTTAATAATATTTTTGCATACTTTTTATTTATCTATATATAAAAAAATTTGGATATAGTGTTCAAGATAAATTAAAAAAGGAGTCATTATGGCTATAGAAAACAATCAACTAGTATCGATAAACTACGAATTAAAGATAGAAGGAGAAATTGTTGATAGCAATATTGACAAAGAGCCACTAGAATTTACATATGGTTCTGGACAAATTATTCCAGGACTAGAATCAAGAATCGCTGATATGAATGTAAATGATACAAAAGAGATAAATGTACCTGCGCAAGAAGCATATGGAGAATATAATCCAGAAGCTAAACAATTAGTACCAAAAGAACAATTTGGAGATTTAGAGCTACAAATTGGGATGCCTCTACAAGGTCAAGGGGAAGGTGGTCAACCTATTCAAGTAGTTGTTACTAATATTTTAGACAATGAAGTTGAAGTAGATTTCAACCATCCATTAGCAGGAAAAAATTTAGATTTTTCAATTACTATCCAAGCTATAAAATAAATATATGCCCAAGAGTAACTTGGGTATATACTTATATATAAACTTAATTATACTTATTAATTTGTCTTATTTATACGAAATCTGGTAAAATTTAAATAACTATTCATTAAAGGATTATTAATGAAACTGATAAAATTAATTTTACTATTCAGCTTTTTTTCTATATTTTGTGTTGCCGATAGTTTAAAGATAGGTGTAACTCCATATACTAATGCTTTAAAAATAATAAAAATATATAAGCCTCTTACTGATTTTTTAACAAAAGAATTAAACACTAATGTTGAAGTATACACTTCAAGTAATTATAAAAAATTTTATGAAGATGTTGAAAGTGGTGATTTTGATTTAATTGTTACATCACCACATTTTGGCGCACTTCATATCCAAAATGGTTTTATACCAATATATAGATATAATACTTCTTTAGATTTATTAATAATTGTATTAAAAGATAGTCCTTATAAAAAAATTTCTGATTTAAAAAACACAACTATAGCTACACCTGATTATCTAGCAGCTTTAAATATTGGTGGAGTAAAAACTTTATTGGATAATGGTTTAATTGAAGGTAAAAATTTTAAATTAGAAGATTTAGGTTCTCATACTAGTGCTATAAAAAGTGTATTATTAAAAACTACTGATGCATCTATAACAACATATAGTCCTCTGAAACAATTTTCAGATAAAGAGCTTTTAAAGAAAATTAGAATTTTAGAATCAGATTTTAAAATGCCACATCTATTTACCTTAGCTAATCCAAAACTTAACAAAAATAAGATTAATCAAATAAAAGAAAAACTAAAAAAATTTGAGAAATCTTCTGAAGGAAAAATTTTCTTTAAAAAAACTGGATATAAAGGATACATAAACATTTCTAAAGAAGATATAGAAAGTTTATTAACTGTTTCCAAAGATACAAAAAAATATTTAGGGATAAAATGAGATTTTTTAATAGTCTAAGATTTAAACTAGTAGCTTTTTCTCTTTTGATAGAGATTACTGCTTTATCATTACTAATCATAAATGCAGATAGATTAATACTTAATTATTTAAGTTCTTCAATAACAAAACAAATTGAAAGTACAAAATCAAACTTTCAAGCATCACTATTGCCTCTATTAGTAGAAAGAGATTACGCTACACTTGATTCTTTATTGAAAGATTATGTTGGGTCAGAAGATTTAATATATATTTTAATAAAAAAAGATGACAAAACTATATCAAGTGCAAATTGGCATCAAAATGATTCTCTTCCTAAACAAAGTTATTCACTAAAAAATGATGAAAATATTTATCATACAAGTGTTGATATAATGTTTTCTAATCAATCATATGGAAAAGTTTATTTTGGTTTTAATACAAGCTTTTTACATCAAGCAAGTAAAGAACTATTTTCCCAAAGCTTTTTTATTGCATCTTTAGAGATTTTATTAAGTATATTGCTGCTTTTTACTATTGGTTATTTACTTACAAAACATCTAACAACATTAACACAAGCTAGTGAAAAGATATCACAAAATGAGTTTGATATTAATCTTAAAATAAAGACAAAAGATGAGATAGGTGTATTATCTAAAACCTTTAATAAAATGGTAGGCAAAATTAAATCACAAATATCTATGATAGAAGAAAGAAATCAATTTAAAAAAGCTATTTTTGATAATATAGCTTACAATGTAGTAGTATTTGACAAAAATGGTTTAATCACATCATTTAATAAAAGAGCTGAGATAAATTTTGGATATAGTTCCGAAGAAGTTGTAAATAAAAAAAATATAACTATTTTTTGTCAAAAAAAAGATTTAGAAAAAAGAGCTAAAGAACTTTCAATTATATATAAAGAAGAGATAGAAGCAAACCATAAAGTTATTACATTCAAAACTGATAAAGGTTTGGAAAATCAAAGTTATTGGGAGATTAAAACTAAAAACAATCAAAAAATGATTGTAAAACTTATAATAACTGCTTTAAGAGATGAAAATGAAAAAGTAACAGGATATATTGGTGTTGCAGAAGATAAGACTGAAAAATACTATCTTGAAAAATCTCTAAAAGAAGAAACTCATAGAATAAAAACCATACTTGATAATGCAGGTGACTTTATACATATATTAGATATAAAAGGGAACCTTTATATGTATAGTACTTCATTTATAAATTCTCTTGGATATACTGAAGAAGAAGCGAAAACCTTAAATGTAAAAGATTGGGATATAAAATTAGATTTTAAAGATACAATTGAAGATTTAATAAGCAATCCAAAAACATTTGAAACAAAACATAAAAGAAAAGATGGAACTCTTTTTGATGTTGAAATAAAAACAAAAGATATAGTTTTAGACGGCAATCCTTATTTGTATGCTGCATCAAGAGATATAACACAAAGAAATAAAATACAAGAAGAGTTAAAACAAAAAGATATGCTTTTACAACAACAAACTAGACTATCGTCCATGGGAGAGATGATAGGAAATATTGCACATCAATGGAGACAACCTCTTAGTCTTATCTCTGCAATAGCAACCTCTTATCAACTAAAAAGTGAAATGGAACAAACATCAACGCAAGAAGAAACGCTTAAAAATATGAAAAAAATCAATGATACAGTTCAATACTTATCTAAAACGATAGAAGACTTTAGAAATTTCTTTAGATCAAGTACAGAAAAAGAGATTTTTAAATTATCAAAAGTTATTAAAGATTGTGAAAATATCACCTCAGCAACATATAAAAATAATCATATAGTTTTAAAAAAAGTAATTGAAGATCCAGATATGGAATATAATGGTGCAAGTAGTATGTTAGCTCAAGTTATATTAAATCTGTTTTCAAATGCAAAAGATGTTTTAGTAGAAAAACAAATTAAAAATAAAATTGTAAAGATAACATTGAAATATGAAAATAACTCAACTATTATAAAAGTAAAAGATAATGCAGGTGGCGTTCCTGAAAATATTGTAGATAAGATTTTTGATCCATACTTTACAACAAAACATCAAAGTCAAGGTACAGGAATAGGTCTATATATGAGTTCGCAAATAATTCAAAAACACTTTAATGGGATTATTAGTGTTAGAAATGTGGAAGATGAAGATGGATTAGGTGCAGAATTTATAGTAAAAATTTAATTATAAAAAACTGCTAACCAAATAGTAACACCATCTTTTAAAGTGTATTCTACTCTATGTTTTGTTTTTGAAGGAATATTTATAAAATCTCCTTCTAGCATAGGAACTTTTTCATTTTCAAACTCAAGTATTGCTTCACCTTTTAAGATGATTACAAACTCATTTTCATCTTGACAATACCAAAAGTCTTTTGGAGAACTTTGACCATTTGATACTATTTTTTCTATTCTGACACTTTTATTTTTTATTATATCTGTAAACTGTTCATTTTTCTTATCAATTATTATATCATCAAAAATATTATCCACTAACATATCTATTCCTTGTCAAATCCATCAACAATAATAGCTCCCATAGAAGCTGGCATTGATATTACGATAATTCTTTTTATAGCAATAATTGTTTCATCGATTAAAGGTAGCTTATCAATTGCTAGAAGTATTAAAAAAACAACAACCATAGCAATCAAATATGCTATAAATACTCTAAAAATAAAAGCAAATAATCTACTTTTTACATTTCCTTGAAATATACCTTGAAAGGTGTAAAAACCAAGAAAACAAAAAGATAAAATAAGTAATAAACCTAGATTAAAAAAAGGCAAAGTTTCACTTAATCGCCAAGCCTCTTCTGAAAATGATATTGGTATTGCTAAAGCAAAAGAACCAATAATTATTTGACTAACATCTTCTAAATTAAATCTTAAATCTTTTGACATAGTTCTACTTTTAAATCTTTTTATTAAGATATAATTATATAGATTAAACTATGCTTTTATCTTATTTTTCTAAATAATCATTTTTCAGACAATTTTCACACTTGATAATATCTTCATAATTTATTTTATTAAGTTCTAATTCTTTGAATTCTTCTTTTATAATATTAATTGCATCTTCATCAGCAGAATATAAAATAGATTTTCCATCCATATTTCCGCTAACTACTTTATCGGTTTTAGAAAGTACCCTATTAAGGCTTTCTTCCCAATATTGAATTAATTCTTCATTATCCTCAATCTCATCATAACGAATATCCCATTTAAGACATAAATCAGGTAAAAGACCGCAAGTTCTTTTATCATAAAAATCTATTGTTATTCCTTGAAGTTCCATAATAAACTCCTTTTATAAATCTTATATGCATAAATTCTATAACCATATATCTTATAAAATAATTTGAATAACAACTAGTATTAATATTTAAGTTCATAAAATAATAAAACAAAAATAGAAGTAAAATTTAACTATAATTCATAAAAAATATAGGATAAAAGATGAATAATAATAATAATGGATTTTTAATAAGAGCAGACCAACATATAGCTTTAGCAAATGAACAATTAGATGAAAATACAACACAAGGGGAAGTTAGTGCATCTTTAATGTACGCTGCAGCAAGATTTAATGCTTGGATGGCTTCAACTTCATTTGAATCAAAAGAAGCGATGGAAGCTGAAAAAGAAAAAGTCATAGAGTACTTTACAGAACAATATAAATTAGCTTTAGGTGAAAATATTGATAACCATATTGAAAACTATGATTTTTCACAAAATGATGTAAAGTAATATCATCAAGATAGGATAGTCTTACTAGCTTTTTGATTGTTTTTAACTAAAGTTGATAAGATATTCTTTTCTTCTTTAGTAATCACTTCACTTTTTAATAGCTCAGCTAAGATAGCGGTTGAAGTTCGCTCTAACTTAGTAGCTATAATGGCAATATTTGTATCTTTCTTGTATAAACTTTTTAATTTTATTCTATCCTCTAAAGACCACTTTAAACCACTTTTTTTGGCCTTTCCTTTCTCTATATTTTTTGTTTCTCTAATTTTTGCAAACTCTTCATTATCCATTTTTGATAAAACAATTTTTTTATCATCTTTTTCAAACTCTTCACTTGTATCAGATATCTTTTTATCAATTAGTTTTTCAAGATTTGAATACATAAGATAATGGAAGTTTTCGCTATCTTTTACAAGTTTAGTTTTTGCTCTTGTTAAAGCCACATAAAAAAGGTTAAACTCATCAATCAATTCTTGATTTGTAAGTTTTTTTAACTCTTTTTTAAACTGCTTTAAACTTGTATATCCCATATCTAAAATCAAGTCTGCAAAATTTGGAAAGTCATCTGCTACAACCACACTATCCCATTCCAAACCTTTTGCTGTGTGAGCTGTAGTTAGAAACAAAATCTCATTTAATCTTTTATCAAAATTATTTAAATCCCTATTTTGCCAAGCTTTATAAAACTTTTGAGCTATCTCTTTGAAATCAAAAATTTGATTTTGGTATTCTTTTACTATTTTTAAAGCACTTCTTAACTCAAAATCATCTGTCTCTTTTGCATAAGAAGCTAACTGTTCTTCATCTTTAAAACCTTTTAAAAAAGGGTTTCTTCTAATCATATCTATTTCATTGTTTAGTAAATAGTAAATTTCTATACTAAGACTAAAAATCTCATCTGGATTTCTAACAGTCACAAAAGGTTTTCTTTGTTCTATTCTTTTTGAAATAACTGAGATTAGGTGAGCATTTGTCCTTGAGATATAACCAAAGGTTTTTAACTCATCATTGTTTTTATTTGATTTTATATCAACTTCTTCATCTTTGAAACTTTTTAATAAAATGTTTGCATAATTTGCAATCTCTTTATTGAACCTAAAACTTTCTGATAAATACAATTGTTTGTCACAAGAGATTTTATCAAGAGCATTTTTACTACCCCTAAAACTATATATTTGTTGATGTCTATCACCTACATATATTTTGATTTTTGAGTTTAAACAGTTAAATATACCTAGAGTTACTTCATTTGTATCCTGTGCTTCATCAAGCATCACAATATCATAGGTAAATTGTGGGATTTGTTCTTTTGAGATAAGTAGATAATAATACTTTAGATAAAAGCTATGCGTAGGTTTTAAAACACCAATTAACATATGGTCAAACATCTTTTTTGCAGTTTTATGCTCTAGGTCTTCTTCGTTTATCTTTTCTTGTGTATTGTTACAAAAATTTTCAAAGATTTTTAATGCACTTAAAGCTTTTGTATATGGTATTTCAAACTCATTTGCAATATCTATTGCTCTATAGTTTTGCAAACGACTTAAATCAATATCTGTGTATTTTTTTATTGCACTATAGGCTAAGCCATGAGTTGTTTTTACATAAGCATTGCTAGGAAAAGTAGAACTTGCCTCATTTTTAATAGCACTATTAAAAGCTAGATAGAGTATTTTTCTATCTTTATACTCATTTGCTATACATCTTAAAGTAGTAGTTTTTCCTGTACCTGCAAAAGCATTTATTTTTATATTTTTATATTTTGAGACAGCTTTTAGTATCTCTTCTTGCTCACTAGTTAAATTCATAAATCAATATTAACAAAAAATATTCAAAAGGAATAGAAATATTGCAGTTTGTAAGATTGAGTTGAAGTAAAACTTCAACTCTTTTGGATTTAATTAAGCTTCAATTGCAGAAAACATATCTGCTGTAACTTCAGATACATCTTTTGTACCATCAAGTTCTACCATAACACCCATTTTAGTATAAAACTCAATTAATGGAGCTGTTTGTTCATGATATGCACCAAGTCTACTTTTTACAGTTTCAGCATTATCATCTTTTCTAATAATAAGCTCACCACCACAGTAATCACATACATTCTCTTCTTTTGAAGGGTTAAACTCAACATGGAAAGATGCTCCACATTTTGAACATACTCTTCTACCTGTAATTCTTCCTACGATTAATTCATCTGGAACATTTAAAGAGATAACTTTATCTAAAGATATTCCCATTTTTTCCATTAATTCACTTAAAGCTTCTGCTTGAGCCAATGTTCTTGGAAAACCGTCAAGAATAAAACCTTTTTTACAGTCATCTTCTGCAAGTCTATCTTTGATAATACCAATAATAGTTGAATCAGGAACAAGTTTTCCTTCATCCATAAATTTTTTAGCTTCCATTCCCATCTCAGTTTTATCTGCAATTGCAGCTCTTAAAATATCCCCTGTAGAGATTTGTGGGATATCATACTTTTCAATTAAAAATTTTGCTTGTGTACCTTTTCCTGCACCTGGTGCACCAAATACCATTAAATTCATAGTCAATTTCCTTAGTTTTGTTGGTGTGATTGTATAAAGAAATTCGTTAAAAAAAGATAATACGAAAGAGTTATATCATTTTTTTGTTGAACAATTTGTTGATTTATTTTTAGGAGGTGGTAATAACTTATTAAAATCATAAGGAACTATATTTTTTTCTATTTGCTCTGAAAAATCATAAAGTTTAATAAAAACTCCTACTAAAATAAACCAAGCAAATATTTGATTTAAAATAATTACAGAAAAATATAATCCAACTAAAACACCTATTATTCCAATGATAATAAGATAATTATGAATTTTTTTTGATTTTGTTAATTTATAGTAATATTTAGTTTTATCTATTAACTTATTATTTTTTAACATTTTATTTCCATTTTTATTTATTTAAATAAATGTTACTATAAAATTTTAGATTGTAATTGTATTTTTTAAAATAGTTTAATTATTTAAACTATATATTAAAACTTTTAGTTTTCTATCTCTATCGTATTTTTTCCATTTCTTTTTGCTTTGTAAAGTGCAGTATCTGACCTAAAAAGAAATGAATTTACATCCTCATTTTTCTTAACTAAAGAGATACCTAAACTAGCTGTAATTTTATTAACCTTACTAAAACTATGTTTTTCAATTTTCTCTTTTATATGATTTGCTAGAGTTAGTATCGCCTCTTTTGAAGTGTGAGAAACAACAATTAAAAACTCTTCACCACCCCATCTGCCTAAAATATCTGTTTCTCTTATAGAATTTTTTAATAATAAAGAAAACTCTTTTAATAAAATATCTCCTATATTGTGACCATAAGTGTCATTTACTAATTTAAAATCATCAATATCTAATAAAATCAAACCATATTTTATATCATGTCTATTTACAATTTTTTGTATATCTTCCAAAACTAAATCAAGATAGTGTCTGTTATATAAGCCAGTCAATTTATCAGTTATAGATATCTCTTTTATTTTTTCTAATGCGCTTTCTAACTCTTGTGTTCTTTTTTTTACTTCATTTTCTAAGGATTCATTTAATCTTTTTAACTGAGTAATTTCTCTTGAAATACCAAAAATTCTTACAATATCATTTTCTTTATCAATAATAGGTAGAATTGTTGTATTCCAATATCTCGGTCCTGTATTATCAATAATATACTTCTCTTCATATGAAATTGGACTATTTTCATTAATACATTTTTTATAACGATTTGAAACTTCAAGATAAGTTTTTTCATCTAAAAATTCTTTTAAAGATACACCTTCAAAGTGTTCTTCAGGTAGGTTAAATATTTTTTTTAATGATGAATTTATTTTTTCACTAATAAATACTCCATCTTTATTTTGCCTAACAATAAACATATTATCGTTGGTTGTATTCCAAAGAGTATGAAATAAAAGTAATTCACCCTCAACAATTGATTCATTATAATTATTATGTACTAACAGTATGAAACCTTTATATTAAATAATATTATATATTTATTTTACTCTTTCTTTTGTAGATTTTATATTAATATATAAAAAAATCTCTTGTTACAATTTTACAGCATGTCAATTTTTTTGTTGTGCAATCTTTTTATTTGTTTCTTTGATAGTATCAAATCTATCTTTCATCAAAACAAACATATATCCAATTGCAATTACAACTAAACTAATAATAAAAATATTTTTCATACATTATCCTAAAATTTTTAATTATAATAACAATTTTTAATTTATATTAGGGTTATTATTTAGCTATTCTAAAATAATATCAATGCTATATTTATATGAAAAGATAAGGGTATGTATCTTCTCTTTTTTGAAATTTTAATATATTTGGTTTTTGAACTATTCCCTTTTCAATATTAATTGCTTGTCGAATAGTCTCATCTTTTTCCCAATTTTCAGATCCACCCATCACTGCTTTTAAATGTACAATTAAAGCTGCTGAGATTGAACGCGTTGCACTTTCCCAAAAATAATTTGGAGTATGATCTACAGCATAATAATCAATAGTATCTACTTTAAAAATTGGATTTTTAAAAGAAGTTGGTTTAGCAAAATAAAAACCCATCCCCTCATCACAACTAACATCAATGATTAAAGAGTTAGGTTTAAGACAAGAGTGTTCATCTTTTATAACATAATTGATTGGATTAGCAGGTTCTTGTAATGTTCCATTTATAATAATATCTGATTCACTTATAAGTTCACTCAAGGCTCTTCTTTTGCCATTGTGTTCAACTACTACCATTCGTGATTCATTCTCTTTTCCTGGCATGATTGTTACATAATTACAATCTAGAACCTCTTCCCTTACCTCATGGCTTGGGCGTTGAATACAAATTGTAATATCTCTGAAGCCATGGGCTTTTAAAGCATATATAGCTCCACGACTAACAGCACCAAAACTAAAAATAATCACTTTTCGCTGATTTCCATAATGTCCATCAATCCCTTTTATTTGCAAAGCATGAAGTACTGCACAATACCCCGCCATTTCGTTGTTTTTATAAAAAGTATGACGACCTTTTTGTCCATTAGATCCCCAAGCAAACATATCTTCAAAAGCAATAAGTGTTTGCTTACGTTCAATTGCAATCTGAGTCATTGTTTCTTGTTGTACACAATGGGGATAACCCCACAAAGTGCCACCTTCTCGAAGCTCTTTTAAATCCTCTTCTATAGGTTTTGCCAAAATAACTACACCACTTGAAGCAAATAATTCACTACGTGAAGCTATACCACCGGTTTGTTCAGCAATAACAGAATCTAAAATCCCAAAGGGTTTTCCATAGCCTTCTTCAAACACCATTTGTTTACGAATATATTCTGGAATACGTACTAAATGCTCGGGATGAATAGGCATACGTAGTTCACCCTTTTTTTTTGAAGTTCCAATAACTCCGAATTTATAATTAGTGATACTAGTTCCTTTTTTTGTGAAACTATTAAGAATAAATAAGCTTAATAGCTTTAATGATTGAAGTCTTCTGTAATAAAATTCTACTTTATGTAGAAAGAGGAGAAAAAGGGGAGAACAAACTTGTCTAACCAAGTATAATATTTATACTGTTTTAATTCACTATACCCTTTTGTTTCTAAGTTGAAGCTTGATAAATAGCTTTTAAAGTTTTTTCTTTAATATTCTAAAAAATAAAAAATTGTAATTCCTGTTTGTTTATCATAATTTTCATTTTTTTTATCTTGAAGTTTTGCAAGTATTTCTCTTGCTTTTATAAATGAGTTTGCAGAACAGATATTCTCTTTTTTATCTTCTGGTGAAATTAGTTTTTTATCATTAGTTTTTTTAAATTCTAGTGCCTTTTCTTTGTCTTTAAAAGTAACTTTTACAATATTTATCTCTCTTTTAACATCTATTGTTGCTTTCTTCTTTTCATCATCAAATCTTAATATTCTGTTTCCGTTAGATGATATTTTCATTGTTTTTGCACTTGTTATATCTTCTGTTGTTTCTAGTATTACATACTCTTTTTTGTTTATTAAAATCTCATCATTATCTAATAACTTTATCTCTTTTATAACTGTTTTTTTACCCTTAGGCATATATTTCCTTATGTTTTTTTGCCATTATAGCTGATATTTTTATTTTTGACTTTTATTTACAAATTTTCCATCAATCGTTGTTCCTCTTCAAGAGTTAAATAACGCCATTTTCCACTCTTTATATCTAATTTAAAGTTTCCAATACTTACTCTTGTTAAGTTTAATACCTTTAAAGAAGTCCAAAACTTAGGATCTTTTAAAGCTGAGAAAAGTCTTCTTATATGGCGATTCTTTCCTTCATCAATCTTAATTCTTAGTTTGGTCTTTGCTCCACCAAAACCTATTTTTTCAACACTAAGAACTTTTAGTATATCTCCCTTACTCTCTACACCTTTTATAGCACAGTTAATATGCTCTGTATTTACATATCCCCTGACCCAAATCTCATACACTTTGATACAATTTCCCGGTTTGGTTAAAGCATTTCCAGTTTTACCATCTTGTGTAAAAAGTAAAAGCCCCTTAGATTCTAAATCAAGTCGCCCTATAGGCATCCAATTATCTTCAAATACCCAAGAGGGTAAAAGTTCATAAACGGTTTTTCTCCCAAGTTCATCTGAACGGGTTACTACATATCCTTTAGGTTTATTTAGAACTAAGAGTTTTTTAGAATCTGTATTTATTTCATCCACTAGGGTTCCTTTAACTCTTCTAATGAGTGTATAAATATGATTATAAGTTCTCTTATAATAAAAATATTTGTAAAATCATTGTAAGTATTGTATTTTTTTAAAGATATTTTATCGTAATAAAGAATAATTTGTTTATTTTTTATTGTTTTTTCTTGAAGATTTAGCCATTTTTTCTAGCTCAAACTTATGTTAAGACTTAGATATTATTTATATTGCTTTATAGATAAATAATTAATATTTACATATAATCTTTTAAATCAATATAAAGAATATATATGGAAGATCTAAACTTTTGGATTGTTTATGTTTTTACAGTTTTCGTAGCTTCAATTATCCCTGGTCCTAGTATGATATTGGCATTAACACATGGAATAAAACATGGGAGTAGATTATCTTTATATACAGCTTTTGGTAATAGTATTGCCTCAATGATACAAGCAAGTATTGCAATAACAGGTTTAGGTATTATTCTTACAACCTCTACAACACTATTTATGATAATAAAATATATTGGTGCTTTATATTTAATCTATCTTGGAATAAAATTATTTAAAACTCCATTTCATATAAAAGAAAACATACAAAATAAGAAGAAAATAAAAAAGATAAAACTTTTCAAAGAAGCTTTTATAGTAGCAAGTTCTAATCCTAAAGCATTAGTGTTTTTTACAGCTTTATTCCCTCAGTTTATAAATGAAAATCAAAATAGTTTTTTGCACTATTTTTTATTAGTTTTAATTCTAGGGATTATAGCTTTTGCTTGTATGATGATATACTCTATTAGTGCAAATAGCATAAAAGTTCTGTTTAATAAAACATCATTAACTAACTATTTTGGGAAAATAATTGGAAGTTTATTTGTAAGTTTTGGAATAGGATTAGCCTTTTCAAGAAGATAAAAAGCTCTAAAAGGTTTGATCTTTTAAAGCTTTTTATTTTTAAGAATTCTTTCTTTGAAAAAAACTAAATGCACCAAAAATACCAAAGATTATCCCTAATATACTTAAAATACCAAGATATCTTTCAATAGGAAGTTTATCAAAATCTTTGACTTTATAATCATCTGATAATTCAATATTAAACTCTTTGTCATGATTTCCATGGTCACTTGACATTGAAACTTTTACATGCCATGTCCCTGCACTATCAGGCATAAAAGCAAAGTTACCATTTATATCTGTATAACCTTTTGCATATGGTAAATTTCCACCAGGAGCGAAAACTTTCACTTTTGCATCACTTATACTAATATTATTAGCAGAGGTGATATGTACACTTACCCCTCCCTCTACTACATCATAAAAGATGCCATGTGCAAATAATGAAATACTTGAAATTAAAAAAGCAAAAAGATATTTTTTAATCACTATTTTACCTCAAATGAAATACTACTTTGAATAGTTATATTATTAACGTTTGGATCATTTATTTCAGTTGAATAATATTTTGCTGCTATTATTTGTAATCCACTTGATTTTACAGGGATATATGCAATACCAAATTTATTTGTTTTTACATCTAAATCTTCATAATCAGATGTTTCAAAACCTGCATTTTGTAAAGCCTCACCATCTTTTAAAACTAATACTGGTAATTTTTCACCTTTTTTTATTTTTAATGGATTTATTAAAGGAATAACCTCCATACTTAAACCTATTGGGTTTATAAATTTATCACTCCAAGTGAAATATCTTTTTCCGTATTTGATACTTTTTAGAGTATTAAAAACTATCCCTTTATATTTACTTGGTTCAATATTTTTATATCCTTCATCTGTTTTAGTCCAATACCCTGCATCAAATGATAATGCTATCATAGAAGGTTTTTTTGCCATAAATAACTGTGAACCTTTTGAATAATCAATCCCCGTTTTTATCTCTTGATTATTTTGGTCATATGCAGTTGCACCTTTTAGTTGTTTTACATCAAAACTATCATATTTTCCATGAGCCCAAAATTCGGCACTATAAACGTTATTGTCAAGTTTTGCTGTTATTTGATGTGCAAAAACAAAACTAGTAGTAAGTATTGCTGATAAAATTATTTTCTTCATTTTTTCTCCTGTAATTTTGTAAGGAGTCTATCATGTGGATTATAAACAATGAATAAAATTATTTTTTTCTTGTGTATTTTTAGAACAAAATTTGATAACAATTACTAAAATTAACTAAATTTTAGAGTTTTTACCGATAAGTATAAGAATTATTTTTCTTAATAGTTTTGCAGAAGGATAAATAAAATTTTTAAAAAACTTGTTATTTTTAAAATAGATTTTCTTTTTTGAAATCTTATTTAGGTAAATTATAGCATCAGAACCTTGATAGAGTTTTTTATCATCTACTCTTATAATAAACCCATCATTTATATCATATCCATGCTTTGTAAACTCATCAATAGTTTTTTTACTATCTCTTGCATTTATAAGAATAAGATTATGATTTTGCTTTAGTTTTATATAGTTAGCATAATATTTACAAAAAGGACACTCTTTATCATAATATAATTCTATTTTCATATATTATTATACTATAAATATAGATTAATCCTTTGTATTTATCTTTAGGTTTTTATGAATGTAATACTGATACATAAACAAAAAAAGATGAAAGATAATAAAATAAACTAAATACTCCAAATATAATTTGGTCTTCATACTTTTCTATCATAACACAGCCTTTAAATGAAAGTAAATCATTTTATATTTAATCTATGTATTTTTGTATGAAAAAATAGTTAGTTTATCAAGTTATATATTATTTACTTATTCTACTTTTTATTTTTCTTTCTTGAAGCTTTTGCCATCTTAGCTTTTTTCTTTGCTTTTTCTTTATTTAAACTTGCGTTTTTTCTGGCATTTACCACTTGTTCTTTTACTGTAGTATCTTTTGAAAATTGTTTGGGAGTAGAATTACTTCCAAGTTTGATAAGATCAACTTTTGAACTTTTTACACTATTATTATTTTGACTTTTAGCCATTTGTAGCCCTAAATTTATTTGTTGAATTTTCATTTAGAAAATTTAATTTCTATTCTAAAAACTTTGAAATAATAGTTATTTAAATATTAATAAGAGATAAACTGTAAATTTTTTAATCATTTTAGCAATTATATTTTATATTTATATCTATTATGTTATATTATAAATTATTGATAAAAATTAAGGAATCTCTCATGTCTTCTATTGATGATTTAGTAAATAGTTTTAATATTGGTTTTTTAAGTACACATATTAATTCAAATGACTCTATCAATCTTAATGTTAATCAACCTGAAGAATTATCAAATTTTAATGAAACATTAAAAGAAATTAGTAAAGAAGCTCTTACTCCACCACCTACAAAATCTGTACAACTTGATGGATATACTTTGGATGAAAACAATAATCAAGTGCCTACAAAAATAATTATAGATGGTGTTTATGCTCAAGATTCATTTTTAGATAAATATGGCAACTGGGATGAAGAATTAGAAGCTCAATCTTATAGAGAAAAAGAATTAGAATATAAAAAAGAAGTAATAGAAGACTGGTTAAAAGATATGAATTATGATTTACAATCTAAAGCTGAATTAATGAAAGCATTATTAGCTAAAACAGAATCTTAATACCCTCCTAATCTACAGCACTTTCTTATATCTTTTCACTAAATGCCAACTTAAATCCAAGTGCCGCGAAACTTGTTGCAAAGAACTTTTGGATATAAACACTAACTTTTTCAGATTTTAAAATATACGCACTAAACAAACCTGATAAAAAACCATATACAATAAAGACAACAAAGGTCATAAACATAAATACACTCCCAAGCAAAAGTATACTGTTTAATGCACTTTCAGTACTACTAGGAATAAACTGAGGAAGAAAAGCCAAAAAGAAAATAGATAATTTAGGATTTAAAATATTTAACATAAACCCTTTAATAACAATATTTAAGTAATTACTTTTCGAATCTTTTTCAGAGATACTTAATGCAGATGATGAATGCCACATTTGCCATGCTAAATATAGTAGATAAGCTGCACCAATATACTTAACAACTTGGAAAGCAACAGCACTAGTGTGAAAAATAGCAGCAAGTCCCAAGCTACTAGCAAGTAAAGCAGGAATAATACCTAAGGTACATCCTAAGGCAGCAAAGAAGCTAGCACGTTTTCCAGTAAATAATCCAGTAGCAATAGTGTATAAAACTCCTGTACCTGGGATCAAAACTACAACTAGTGAAGTGAGTAAAAATTCAAAAGATATCATAAAATCTTTCCTTTTCTTTGTGAATATAATTAACTAATTATCTCTTTTAATATATTGTCAACTATAACTGGGGTTTCAAGATAAATGATTTCAGGCTCAGAACCATATTTTTCACGAACAAACTCTTTCCAGCTTTCAGTATAAACTGCTTCGGCATCTTTACGAGATTGCCAAAGATAAATTCCACCAACTGAATCACCCTCATCGAAGATCACATAACATTTTCTAATCAAACCAGGTAAATCTTTATAGTTTGGTGCAGTACTTAAAAATATATCTTTTGCCTCTGCTTGAGTAATAGGATTTGGTAACTTAAATTTAGTGATAGATGTAATCATCGATTTCTCCTTGTATAATTTATATTTCAAATAAATGACGTAATTTATCTTGTTATCTATTTTTATTATTTAATTTTTTAAAATATTCTTTTAAGGTATGTTTGCCATATTTAGGAGCAACCATATCCATTGCCATAACTGTCATAAAAAATTCAACTGGTCCATAAAATTTACTTGTGCTAAATAACTTTACTATTTTGAGTATTGTAATCCTTAGCCATTCTGGGATATAAGTTATTTTTCGTTTATTCCCCAAAACATCAAAGGCTATTGTTGCAATCTCATTTTGTGTTAGCGTTTCAGGTCCTCCAATTTCAATATTCTTATCAAGTCCATCTATAGCATCGACACAAACAACTGCCAAATCCTTACCATGAATTGGATTAGCTCTAAACTCTCCATTTCCCAAAAGATATATTCGTCCACTATTTGCCATATTAAAAAATTCTGACATATCCGAAAAAAAACCATTTGGGCGAATAATACAATAATCTATTCCTGACTTTTTTAACTGTTCGACAAACAACTCTTTTGCCTTACATATTTCTAAATTTTGTAACTTTTCACCATTTAGAACTGAAACATAAATAAATTTTTTAACTCTACTTTTTTTAGCTTCTTTTAGCAAATTCATATTAGCTTGATAATCTACATCCATATAAGTAAGACCATCTTTTTGTTTTGTGATACCAACAGTGGAAATAACAATATCTATTCCCTTACAACACTCTTTGATAGATTTTGAGTCAGTCAATTCAGCATTAAGGATTTCATTGGCTTTAATACCATTTTTTTCAAGTTTATCTGGGTTTCGAACAATAGTCCTAAAAAATTGAGATCGTTGTTGAAGCTCTTTTGCAATATATCCACCTAAATACCCTGTAGCTCCTGCTAAAAGAACTCTATTCATATCATACCTTTCTTTCTTTTTTATATAAAATACTTAAATTGAAATTCCCAAACTATACCAACTATAATACCTTTTTTAAGTAAGTAGCACACAACTTACCTAGTTCTTTTTGAAAAGCAGCACGATCAAAACCTTCTGGATCTTGTGCAATTATTCCTAATTTTGATTTTAAAAAATCGGGATAAGATGTTAAAAATGAATAATGTCCAGCATTAGAAATCTTTTTGTAAGTTAAAATACCTTTCTTTTCAAGAATATCTTTAATTACTTTAGAGTTATACTTTTCACTTAATTCACTATCTTTTTCAGGAACAAGTAATAATGTAGGTATATTAACATCAGCTAAGGAATTCTTAGATAAAAATACAGCTCCCACAGGAGCCATCAATATTTGTGCTTTTATTCTAGTATCTTTTGAACTAATCTTTATCTCTTGTGTTAAAAGTTTTTCAAAAACTGGTTTACAATAAGGATCAAGAAGAGATGACTCTCTCTTACATAAATCAATTAAATCCTTAGTCTTAGCAATTGCACCTGAAACAACAAGCGCAGTATATCCACCAATGGAGTGTCCTAAAACAGCGATTTTATTATTGTCAATATGAGTACTTAAACTATTCATTGATAGAACTTTATCAATTGATGATGATATTTGCTTTGGTCTATTAATATAATTTTCAACCTTACCTTCAAATGAATTATCTAAATAGTTATTTTTAGGATGTAAAGGCATAACAACAATAAAACCATTAGTAACCAATGAGATAGCTATATCTTTATATGATAAGTTACTACTTCCTGAACCATGAGATAAAACTGCTAAAGGGAACTTCCCCTCTTCAACTTTGCCACCTATTGCCACATTTAAAGTAAATGGACCAAAAGTTACTGGTTTTGGTTTTGATGAAGTTGGATATAGTACTACCATTGAAAATCCATCTTTTGAAACATTATCCACTTTGCGAAAACCAACATCATGTGCATGTAATGATACAAATGTAAATATTAATAAACTTATAACTATTTTAAGATATTTCAATTATAAAACCCTTTTCATATATGAACAATTATGTTACCACAAATATTTTTGAAAAAAGTAAATTTTTAATCTCCTTATTAGCTTTTTTGTTATTTTAATACGAGTTTTATCCATCTTATCTGCTTGCAGTTTTTGCTTCCATTAACACTGTTTTTCCGCTATTTTTTTAACATTTATATCTTATTTTATTGTCAAGAGGTATTTTAATTATTTATTATATATTTTGATTGAATGTTAACTAAACTAATTGACATCAAAAAACCTATATATAATATTCTTGTTAATTAATCTATTTTTTAAAAAATAAATTATACAATTCTTAAATATAGTTGAAAGGATAAATCATGAAAATTTATGGTGAAATAAAAGAACTTCCTGAACCTACTACTCTTGATAAAGATACAATAAATTCAATAAGAGCAGCTCAAAAAAAACTAGATGAAGAAAGAAAAGAATATACTCCTACAAGTAAGCAACTAGATGAAAACCCTTGGTTAAAAAACGCAGCAACAGGTCTAAATAAAGTTTCAGATATTATTAAAGATTATGAGAAAGGCATTGATGGCTCAGGGAAATTTACAATATCTAAATTAACAAATGACTCTTTTGATATTGTAAATGACAAAAATGAAGTTACTAATACCTATGGTATTTTTACAAAAGTAAATGAAACAACTACCCACTTACCTTGGGATGATGAGAATTATACAAGGGAAGGTACAAAAGAAACAACTGGGATAAATTTAAGATACACATATACTTCATATGAAAATAATTCTTTTAAGAGTGCTAACATAGCGTTTGATCTTAAAAATACTGATAAAGAGGTTGATTTTAATAAACTTATTGATAAATTAAAAAGTGACAAAGAGTTTGAAAAAAATTTTTTATCTGCTATAGAAGATTATATGAATAATAATGACAATACTAAGCTTATTAATTATATAAAACAAGTCTTAGAACTTGAAAATGCAGATTTAAGTGAAAAAGAACCTAACAGTTCATCAATATATGGTGATAAGGGAAATTTAAATTTAATAAATAATAATTCACATTTAAACCTTTTAGTATAATTAGAAACTATAAGAAGAATAAATTTTATCTAAAAAAGATCTATTCATCTTAAGTTAAGTATATATTATTTAAAAGATTCACTTGATTTTAAACTCCTAAATCCATTAATTCCATGGTAAACTTCTTCTGAAATATCATTATTTTTATCTAAAACTTTAAATCTTGTATCACGTAATGCATAAGGACGATAACTTTTAACTTCAAAAAATCTATCAATTACACTATGATGAATAATTGGATAATCAGTTGATGAAGGATGATCATTGATATTAACTCTAACTAATCTTGGGGCTAGTAAATTTTTAGATACACCTACTCTTTGTTGTTCATGCATTTTGCCACTAATAAAAGGTAAAATCTCTAAATCATCTTTGCATATATTTGTTTCATCATCTACTTTTAATTTATTATATTCAATCTCATCTATAGAAAGTAACTTTAACTGGGAACTAACATAATCACACATAAATTGTAAAGTTATATCAGATAATGCATCAAACCAATATCCACCTCCTATATCTGAGTGAACACCCGAAAACCATACTTCCAATACTCTATCATCTTTGTTAAATAATGTTGGTTGAAAAGCAATTCTTTTTTCATCAATAGAAACTAAATGAACTGCTTTTTCCACATGTTCTCCTAAAGTTCCATTTTCAAATACAACTCCACTTGCTGGATAAGTGTCACTTTTTAAGTCTAAAGAACCCCTAGTAGCTGCAACAGTATCAAAAACACCAAGAAATTTAACTCTGTATTTTGGATTTAACTGACTTGCAAATCGTCTTGCAATAGCTGCACCACGACTAAATCCAAATATATATATTTCTATATCGTTTTCATCAATATTATTTAAATCTTCATTTGCATCAGCAATGATATCTGACATATCTCCATAAGGAGGAGCAAACCATGTATTAAATTTTTGAATAAACCAATTACCTCGTGTACCAACTCCACTATAATAAAAACTTTCTTGAATACTTGTATCTATTTTGCTACTTGTACCTTTAGGTAATATTCCACCTAAAAAACAATATAGTTTTAAAACATTAGAAATACTTGTATCAGTAAAGAAATCTTGCGAATCAGTAGGATCATTTGACGTGCCATCAAAACAAAAAATTACTTTTTTCATATTCTAATCCTTAAATAAATATTTTAATTATAAAATAAAGATGTCACTTTTAGTGTCAAAAGATAATAAATACTTCATACTATATATAAAAAGTAATCAATTAATATATTGGCTATCACATTTTTTTAGTTATAATTTAATAAATTCCATACAAGGATATGCTTATGGATTTACATATACTTTTTTTATATTCTGTTGTTGCTTTTTTTTATGTAATTAGTCCTGGTCCTGCTGTTTTTTTAGCTATTACAAATGGATTAGTTCACGATATGCGTACAGTTACTACATCTTCTTTTGCAAATATATTAGGTTTATTTATTTTATCTTCTATTTCTATTTCTGGGTTAGGTATTATTTTACTTACTTCTGCAACTTTATTTATGATTGTAAAAATAGTTGGGGCTGGATATTTGATTTATCTAGGAATAAAACAGTTTAAAAGTGCATCTTCTTTAAAACTAAAAAAAGATGAAAATATAAAGATAGAAAAAAGTTTGAAAAAAACTTTTTTAGAGTCTTTCTTTTTGGCTGTTACAAACCCCAAACCAATAATATTTTTTATAGCACTTTTTCCACAGTTTTTAAATCTAAAAAGTAACATTACGCCTCAGTTTTTTATTATGACTGGGATATTTATGTTTTTTTCTTTTTTTAGTCTTTGTATTTATGGTTTTGTGGCAAAATCAGCAAGAGGATTGTTTAAAAAACAAAACTTTATGACTTGGTTTCATAGGATTACAGGTGGAATATTTGTAGGTTTAGGTTTTTCTTTATTGCAAATAAAAAATACTCAAAATTAAAGCTATTTTAAAACTTTAAAAGAGATTTCCACATACCAGCATTATGTACATTCTCAAAACCTTTTGTAATCAAAAGACGTCTTGCTAAACCACTTCTACTCCCACTAGCACAACAAAGAATTATAGGTTTACTATTATCTAACTCATTTATTCTATTTTTAAGTGATTCAAGTGGAATATTGATACTTCCCTCTTTGTGAGATAAAGTAAACTCTTCTTTTGTTCTAACATCAATGATTTGTCCACCCTGTTTTAAAAGAGATGGTACAAGTTTTAATACATTGTATTGAGTATATTTTTTATAAGCTATGAAAGCTATTATTGCAAGAATTGGATAGATTAAAGTTTCATTCATAAATTATTTTTCCTAATTAGTTTTTGTGAAGAGAATTATATCTATTTGATTTAAAAACTCCCCACCTTAACCTCACCTGTAATAGTATTAACAAATATACTAGGTACAGTAACATCACCCATAAAAATAAAATAAGGATTTCTAGGTACAGAATCCAAAGGAGTCCTCAAGGTTACTGAAAGATAAGAATTTTTATATCCTGCTTTTTCCTTAAGCTCATTTGCTTTTGAAAGATCCATATTTATAGGCCAATCAATAATACTATCTTCTAACCAAGGTTCAGGAATAAACACCGGTCTATCAAACTTACCATTGTCAGACTCTTTTATTATTACTGTAGAATTATCAATATTTTGAAAAACTACTCTTAATTGGTCTATTTTATTAGGATCAGTTGTTGGTTCATTACTTTTAACTACACCACCAACTTCATACAACTTAGCTTCAGGATAGCCTTCTTTGACAATTTGAATAGCAATATTTACGCGCTCAATAAAACTAAGAATATCCATTTAATTCTCCTTATATATAATAGTTATAATAAATCAAATCTGTTAAGTTTATCATCTAATGACTTCTTTATAACGTTTAAAATGAGCCAATTAATAACCCGGCAGGGTAATTTGTTGGCTCCACTGATTTGTTATCTTATTCTCCATAATGTGACTACATTCTAGAAATTCTTACTTTCTTTTCATCTTCTTTTACTTCATAAACCAGTCGATGTTGAATATTTATTCTTCTCGAATAGGAACCATTTAAGTTTCCTACTAATTTTTCATAAGGAGGTGGGTTTTGAAATGGATCTTTTTTTATTATTTCAATAAGCTCTTTAACTTTTTTATCTAAATTAGTAATTGATAGTTTTTTAGCATCTTTTAATGCTAATTTACTATAAAGTATTTTATACTCTACCATTCAATATCTTCACTAAACTCACTATCATCTGCATTCATAGACTCTTGAATTGAAGAAGCCATATTTGGTATAGAATTTAAATATAGTGTTTCTTCTATTGCATTCCAGTCTTCTTGTGATAGCATAACTACATTATTTCTTTTTCCAGTAATAAGTATAGGCTCATGAGTTTGTGCTGTCTCATCCATTACATTGTAAATATCAGCTCTTACCTGACTTACCGACATAACTTTTGTCATAGTTAACCTTTTTATTTATTTGCTATATTGTACTAAATATCGTACGTTTTGTCAATAGGTAGTATTTTAAGATAACGTTAGAATTGAAAAATGAGGGAAAATTCAATCCGTTTATTCAATACCATTTTTAAATTCTACTTACAATTTATCAATTTGAAATTGCAAGTACACCCTCGTTTTTATTTCCAATATGTTGTTATACATCTTTTAGTATATATACTGTTGCAGGTTTATTTCTAAATGTAGGACTTAGTTTATCTGCTTCAATCATATGAGGTGTAATATCATGAGCATCTAAATCTTTTTTTGATGCCCATTTTTCAATTAGAATAAATTGATTTTCATTACCTTCAACTTCTTTTAATTCATATTGCAAACATCCACTTTCTTGTAAAACAATTGGTGCTAATTCTTTATAGGCATCAATTTGTTTTTGTCGTTTTCCTTCTTTTGTTTCTATTAAAATCACTAAAGATATTTCTTCATTCATTTTTTCACCTTTGTATAACGTTTAAAATGAGCAATCAAAAAGCCGCCTGCGGGTTTTTGATTGGCTCCTCTGATTTGTTATGCTTTTCATGTGGTAAAACCAACCCAGTTTCTATCTAAATCAAATATATTGAAACTCCCATCCTCCGTATCACACCAAAAACCTATCCAATTTTTAATTAGATCAAACTGGTTAAAACCTCCGTCCCCGGTGGCAACTAAAAAACCAATCCATTTAGAACTACTATCAAAGATCAAGGTTACTTCTTCATCTGCTTCTACAGTAAACCCAATGGGTGTTTCATTTGTTGAAAAAATATAGAAGCCACTAATGTCGGATGATCTATTCGCATCAATATTTGAACTCCTTCTAGGATCTATAGCTGATCTTTTTTCAGGATTTATATGCGACCTTCGGAACGGGTCAACATGTGATCTCCTGTTTGGATCAATATGTGATTGTCGTATAGGATCAATATGAGACCTGCGATGAGGGTCGATGTGACTTCGCCTATTTGGGTCAATGTGCGAACGTCTCGTGGGATCAATATGAGATCTCTTATGGGGATTGATGTGAGACCGCATGTTGGGATTTCGTGATGATGGTATTTTCATTTTTGTTCCATAAATTTTAATTGAGCATAATGTTTAAGTTGAGAAATAAGTTTGCCCGCAGGGTAACTTATTTCTCTCCGATGTTTTGTTATATGTTTCTTTTCTTTTTAAGAAATTTATCATAATATTTTTTTGCTTCTTCCTCATTTCCTAATGCTATATCAAATAGTAATTGAAGTGTTATATTCATGCCTGGCGTTATTTCATCTTCGTTTATTTCTTGACCATCATAATCTGGGTTTGTTGGTATTTCGACATTAATGATCCACCATCTTCCAATTTTTGTTAATAAGTTTATCATATCATTAAATAGTTCAAGTAAGTCATCTTCTGGAATATTTGCAATGAAGTCAAGCATCTCATGTGCTAATTTATTTCTAAAAGTTTTAATTTTTTTAAATTTTTGAATGTCCTTATTATCAATAGCATCCTTATTTTGTAACCATATTAACGATGCTTGTAATGGGTTTTTATGTAAAGCTAAAACTTTAGTTTTGTATTTATCATTATATATAAATCCATTTTCATCTATTCCATCAATAAAAAAGTCTTTCAATTTTGTAATAATGGTGTCTTTTAATATTTCGAATGATGTAATATAAATTGAACCTAAAATTAAATTATTTCTTAATACTTCAGGGTTTAGAAATCTTTCCCAAGATGCTTTAATATTATCATCCATATTTTACCTTCATATAACGTATGAAGTCATCGGACCACAGCCCAGCAGGGCTGATGGTTCGATGCAGTGATTTGTTAGCAGTTTTACAACTTTATCCATGCTGTACATTCACTTGAGTTACCATGAATATTTTCTGACCATGACATATTCTCCAACCTTCTAATAAGGTTGGATGCTTCAAATTTTGCTATCTCTTTACCAATTTGCCCATGAATAACAAAAGTTTTTTCTGAAGTTGCAGAAATACCTGATGCGAAAATAAGGTAAATGTCTGAATGGAATTTGATCAATTGAGAAATAACATAATGACTGTCAAATATCTTATTTTTTGGAATTTCATTCAAAATTGTATGTATAGCTTTTTTCATGTTTTCTCCTAAAATCTGCTAACGACTAACTTGAGAAATAGTTTTGCCCTCTAGGGTAAACTATTTCTCTCCAATGTTTTGTTATATCATCCATGTAATTGGACTTTCTTTTTAGCAATATCGTAAATCTTATTGACTTCTTTTTGAATGTCTTCAAAAAAGAATTTTTGGTTTAAAAGTACTAGGCATTTTTCTTCTATATCAAGTAATTTAAAATATTTTCCGACTTGTTCTTTTTCTATAGTAGTATGACTTTGAATAACTGGCATAGGATAAAAAGTGCCAGCCAGAGTATTTAAGAGAGCAATATCTATTTTTTCATCAAAGTGTTCAAATGTATTACGTATTGATCTATTTTTTAAAGCAGAAGTTTCATCTAAATTGAATTCATTTTTTAAATAATCACTTCTTTGTTTAATGTACTCTTTCATTTCTTTTGGTTGTCTTGAACTTCCATTATTCCAAAAGTAAAATGCTAATGCACCAGCATGAGCAATTGCTTCTTGAACAGCTCCAACCAATTGAATCGAATCAACATCTTTAAAAGTTAATAGATGTTCATAGAATGAAAAAGCACGAGCAGAACATTCTGCTGTATATAGAATTGAATAATAATAGAATATTTGATGAGCTGGCTGTATGCCCATATTCATACTAGTCATATGTTTAGCATACTCAATTGTTTTTAAATTAATCTCTGTATTCAATAGGTTTCCTTTTAGATATAACGTTTGAAGTGAGCTAATAAATTGCCCGCAGGGTAATTTATTAGCTCCTCTGATTTGTTAGATTTTTTCATGTTTTTTAAGTCCATAATATGCAGTTGAAAGCAAAATAATTGGAACAACAAAACTTGCAAGTAATGAAAAATTGTCAAACACTGATGATATTAGATATTCAAGTATTGAATTTGGTTCTTCTTTTGGCCAGAATTTGATAACTAATGGTATGAGTGTAAAGATTATTGTTGGTACAATAAACCAAAAAGTTGTTTTTGCACTTTCCCGCGCCATTTTAGCGCAATAAGCATATATGATGATTACAATAATACCACCAATTATAGAAAATAGATTGACCACTTGTGAAAATAACTCAGACAGAATGAGCAAAATAATTGTTATAAATATTAGTCGTCTTATTGTATATATTTCCATATTCTTACCTTACTATGTTTCCATTTATTAATCTAACGATTGAGTTGAGAAACAAGGGTATGATACCACTTGATTATTTCAATTTTCATTTTAGCTTTTTTGTTCTAAAAAATTTAAATTAACCGCAGTGTACCCTTGTTTTTCTTCCAAGGTTTTGTTAGACAATATAGTTTAATATGTCTCTATATTTTAAAAATTGTATTAAAATCATTATGAATAAATGATAAATAACCTTTTCTTGGCAATAATTTATCTATCATAAATGTATCTATTGCACCTACAATCATTCCTACAGGTGGACTAGCTACTGCACCAACCAAAATAGTCCCAATTAAAAATCTTAGACTTTTACCTTCAGTTGTAGTTGCAAGATTAATTAATTTTGATTTATAATTATTGAGTTGTTCATCAATTTCATTATCACTGTAATTATGAATCTTTGCTATCCATTCTCTAAATTCTATACAGTCTTTACTATCTCTTATTTTTAATAACCTTTCAATATCAATTGTAATAGTTTTATCTATTTCTAATTTTGGAAACTTATATATTTCTCTAAATCTATTAAAGTTTTGTTCATCTTTATAAGAAGATGAAATATTATAAATACGCTCAATTTTCTTATCAAATAGTTCTGATTCATCTGGTTTAAAACCAGAAATAGAATTAAATACGTCCATTTCTTCAATTCTTAAATGCATTCCTAACATTGCCAACATTGATTGTTCAATAATTTTATGAGATTCATTTTGTTTTAAATTAAATAACTTTTCAAGATTATGCTCTACATGAAAATCACCTTTATCTAATTCTTCAATATTTAAATTTATGTTTTTTGTATCAGTAATTCCATGGTTTTTATTTAATAACTTGTCTAAAATAATATTAGTCATATATTTAGTTTCATTTATATTAATACCAATTTGCTCTATAGTTTTATTGCCAAAATTATTTGGAGATTTAACTAAATTATCTACAATTGATAGTTTTAATTTTTTTTGTTCTTTTTTATTAATAGTTTCTATTGAATGTATATTTTTAAGACAACTACTAATATATTCTTTTTCTATGCCTTTCAATATATCAAATGAAAAACACAAAGGTGGAAGTATTTTTTTATTTTGATTTCTTCTTCCAAAAAATTGACCTGTTTGCCCAATTGAATTAGCTTCAACTCGAAGTTTAAAAAAGTCTTGCTCAAGTAATAATAAAAATCCTTCATACCCAATAAGTTTAATAATATATGGAATTTCTTTTAACCTAATTGAATCTAAAATATATTCATCAAATAATAATAGTCTTTGTATAAAATTATTTGAGTCAAAAACTATTTCTTCTTGATTAAGTAAGGTTGCATTACGAGCTAATAATTTTTTATTAGTCAATTTGTTTCCTTATAGCTTATTTTGTATGTCTAACTATTTAATAACAATACATTATATATATTTATTACTTAATTATCTCAATAACTAGACATTCACATAAAATATCCTTAAAATAGGCATTCAATGAAAATTTATTACAAAATGTAATATTTTTGAATTGATTTTTTATTTTTAATTATAATCTAAATATATACTTTTTATCTAGATAACTGTAATAACAATACATTATGTATGTTAATTAGAGAAAAACATAATAATACTACATTTTAGGAGACACATATGGCTAAAAAATTACTTGATTATGAAAGATAAATTCTAAATATTAACTTTTTTGCCTGCAAACAGGATTACATATTGAAGAAAGTAAAATAAAAAGCAACCCACAAAGTTTCGAAGTCGAAGCCACCCTTACACTCTCGTTGAGAAAACTCGCATAAAAATACGCTCCCAGCATATTTTTATGCTCAAACAATTACAAAACTTTTGTCTGCAAGCAGAATTGACATCCGAAACAATAAATAAACACTCGGCTTCTCAAATGTGAAAAAGTGAGATAATGACATTTGCATTTTTTGGTACAATTTTATTTGAACTAGTGCAAAGTCCAACAATTATTATAAAAGTAGAGATTCATTCTCTGGGGTGTAATTTCATAAATTATTTTTCCTGATTAAATTTTTGTGAAGAGAATTATATCTATTTGAGTTTAAGTTATGCACTCATTTTAAGTATTAGTTTAGAATTATGAAGAAAGTGGAGATTCATCCTCAGGGGTGTTATTTAATTTTAAATATTGGCTTATAAATATATAATACAAGATTTACATATATTTTTACTATGATATTATAAACAAAAAAGGAAATTAATGTTTGAATTAATAGCTTTACTCTCTTTTGCTTGTTCTGGAATTATTATTTATTTTATTCAAAAAAAAAGAGCTGAGAATAAAAGAGTTGAAAATCAATTTACACCAACACGTCAAAAAGATATAAAAAAAGCAAAGAAAAAAGCTAGAAATGAGAGTAAAACCTAACAACCTTTTATAAAGTTGTTAAATTAAAAAGTGGAGATTCAACCTCTGGGATATTATTTTTTATCATCTAAAAAAACTTAATGCATCTAGTCTTGTTCTAAAATTTACATCAAAAATAAGTTTTACTTCTTTTTTAAAAATAGGAAGTTTTTTTGATGCTATTTCGACTGCTCGCAAGGCTTCATTATCAAATTCTTTTTTACCTGATGATTTATATATTTTTATTTCAATTAATTCACCATTTTTGTTAATAATTAACAAAATTTTTGTTGTTCCCTCCATTTTTAATTTCTGTAAATTTTTAGGATACTCTAAAGTTTTATATAATTGATCTATAAATTCTGTAAAATCTTTTCCATTTGAGATAACTTTTCCTGAATCTCTTAAACCTTTAATACTATAAGACTTTTCATAGTAATAATAATGTTTATTTGAACAAGCAGTAAATATAAAACCTATAATAAGTATAATTATAAAATCCTTTTTATTCTTCATCTAGTTCCATATAAAATTTTTTATTAAAAATAATTATATCCAATATATTTTTAAATTAAGTAATTTTACTTCACAAATACAAAAAACAGAAAATTTATAAAATAATAAATAAAAATTAAAAAGAAAGTTTTAGATTTTCGTTTTAATCAAGGCGGAGAGTTAAATTTAAGCGGAATGTACATGGAAAGTACATGAGCATTAAATTTAACTATCCAACGCAGAGTAAAGCGAAAAGATGACGCTTTACTTTTATTTTTTAGATGTGGTAGTTAGGTGCCTCATTCGTAATAGTTACATCATGCACATGGCTTTCTTTAAGCCCTGCACTTGTAATCTCTACAAACTCTGCTCTTTGTTGGAATACTGGGATTGATTCACTTCCTACATATCCCATTGAACTTCTTAGTCCTCCAATAAATTGGTGGATAATATCACCGATTGCTCCTCTGTATGGAACCATACCTTCGATTCCTTCTGGAACTAATTTATCAGCTGCTGTTCCTTCTTGGAAATATCTATCTGTACTTCCTTTTGTCATTGCACCAATTGAACCCATACCTCTGTATGTTTTAAATTTTCTACCATGTGAAAGGATAACCTCACCTGGAGATTCTTCAGTTCCAGCTAATGCACTTCCCATCATAACTGCACTTGCTCCAACAGCTAAGGCTTTTGCAACATCACCAGAAAACTTAATACCACCATCAGCGATAACAGGTACTCCATGTTTTGCACCCTCTGCTGCACATTCATCGATTGCTGAGATTTGAGGAACACCTACACCCGCAACAATTCTTGTTGTACAAATTGAACCAGGTCCTATTCCTACTTTAACTGCATCTGCACCAGCTGCAATTAAATCTGCTGTTGCTTCTGCTGTTGCAACATTTCCTGCAATAACATCAACATCAAGTTCAGCTTTGATTAGTTTTACTGTATCTAAAATACCTTTTGAGTGTCCGTGAGCTGAATCTAAAACTAAAACATCAACACCAACATCTACAAGTGCTTTTGCTCTATCTAATTGACCAACACCAATAGCAGCTCCAACTCTTAATCTTCCAAATTCATCTTTGTTTGCATTTGGGTATTCTCTTTTTTTATTAATATCTTTGATTGTTATAAGACCAATTAGTTTATTTTTTTTATCAACAATTGGTAGTTTCTCAAATTTATTTTGGTGCATAATATCAGCAGCTTCATCTAAAGTTGTACCCTCTTTACCAGTTACAAGAGGCATAACAGTCATTTTGTCTTGAACTAATTGAGAATAATCTTTTGTAAATCTCATATCTCTATTTGTAAGAATTCCTAATAAAATATTATTATCATCTACAACTGGAACTCCTGAGATTTTATATGATGCCATAATATCCTCAGCATCTTGTAGTGTTTGTGTTTTTTTAATTGTAACGGGATCAATAATCATCCCAGATTCACTTTTTTTAACTTTTTTACATTGAAGTGCTTGTGACTCGATATCCATATTTTTATGTATAATACCAATACCACCAAGTCTTGCCATTGCAATTGCAGCTCTGTATTCTGTAACAGTATCCATAGCAGCAGATACAAATGGAACATTAAGTGTAATATTTTTTGTTAATTTTGTTTCTAAACATACCTCTTTTGGTAAAACTTCTGATTTTGCAGGAACTAATAAAACATCCTCAAATGTTAAAGCTCTTTTTCTAATTCTCATAATATGCCTTTTGTAAATTTTAATTATTTGTAATCAACAGCTTTTTCTAACGCTAAAGCACCATCAAATAAAGTTTGCTCGTCATAAGCTCTTCCTATCATTTGTAAACCTATTGGCATACCATCACTGTTTTTATCAACTGGTAGTGATATTGCTGGAAGTCCAGCTAGATTTACTGATATTGTGTAAATATCACTTAAATACATCTCTAATGAAGTTTTAAAACTTCCAAACTCAGGTGCTGTTGTTGGTGCAACTGGAGAAAGAATCAAATCTGCATCTTTAAAAATCTCTTCATACTCATCTTTTATTAAGTGTCTTACTTTTTGAGCTTTAATATAATAAGCATCATAATAACCTGAACTTAAAACAAAAGAACCTAACATAATTCTTTTTTGTACTTCATCTCCAAAACCTTGTGATTTTGTTTGAACATACATATCTTTAAGTCCACCCTCACCTTTCCTATTTCCATATCTTACACCATCGAATCTTGAAAGATTTGCACTAGCTTCAGCAGTTGCTACTATATAATAAGAAGAAAGAATCTTATCTGTATCTAACATACTTTTATGAACAATTTCATGTCCTGCATCTTCTAAAGCTTTAATAGCTTTTTCAAAACCTTGTTTAATCTCATCACTTGCTTGTTCCACAAAGTTATCAATTACTGCAATTTTAAGTTTTTTATCGCTGTTTAAGTTACTTGCTACAGGAGTATAATCAACATTTGCAGAAGTTGAGTCCATAGGGTCATGTCCAGAAATAATATCATATAAAATTGCTGCATCTTCTACATTTTGAGTTATAGGTCCTACTTGGTCTAAAGATGAAGAGTAAGCTGTTACTCCATATCTAGAAACCCTTCCATATGTTGGTTTCATCCCAACACATCCGCAATATGCTGCTGGTTGTCTAACTGAACCACCAGTATCAGTTCCTAATGCTGCAATAGCAATACCACCAGCTACTGCTGCTGCACTACCACCTGAACTTCCACCAGCTGTTTTATTAGGATTATTTGGATTTAAAGTTTTACCATAGCAAGAAGTATCAGTACTACTTCCCATTGCAAACTCATCCATATTTGCTCTACCAAATGGACTAAGCCCAGCTTCTCTTAAATTTTTAATAACTGTTGCGTCATAAGGACTAACATAACCTTGAAGTATATTACTACAACAAGTGATATTCCAATCTTTAACATTTATAATATCTTTTATAGCTATTGGAATACCTTCACCTGAAGTTGACACTTCACTATTAGTTAGTTGTTCTACATAAGCACCGATGTTACTTTGCTTGATTTTAGAGTTTAAATCTTCTCTTAAATTTTTAACTTCTTCACTACTTAAACTTAGTGCTTCTTTTAGAGTTATCAAATCTATCTCCTAGGATTAACGAATAGTATATTGCGCGCTATTATATAAAATTTTTGATTAAATTTGGGTAAAGCAATTTTTGAAATAATTTGAAATAAAATGATAGTTTTTGTGTATAAAAAAAGGGGAGATGAAGTCAAGCCTCATCTCCCCTTTTGAATCTTTTTCTTATCTGTGATTAAACAAATGAGATAAATGCCATAGGTGTAGCATCACCTCTTCTAATTCTTGTCTTAACAATTGAAGTGTATCCACCATTTCTTTCTACATACTTTGGTGCAATTTCATTGATAATTTTTTTAGTAGCTTCTTTATCTTGTAATAATGCGAAAACAGCTCTGTGAGTGTTAAAATCTGCATTTCTAGATGTAGTTACTAATCTCTCAATGTATCTTTGTAATTCTTTTGCTTTTGGTACAGTTGTTTCAATCTTCTCTCTTTCGATTAAAGCGATTGCTAAATTCTTTAGTAACGCTTTTCTATGAGAAGAAGTTCTGTTTAATCTTCTATATCCGTGCTTATGTCTCATATCAAACCCTTAAATTATGCTTTAAGTTGCTCAAGCTTTCTTCTTAAAGCCGATGCAACGTTTTCAGGAAGTGTATTCTCAATTGGGAAACCTAAAGAGTCTAATTTCTCAGCGATTTCATCAAATGATTTTTTTCCTAAATTCTTAATATTTTTAACTTCTACTTCACTCATAAGTACTAATTCACCTAAGAATTTAAGTCCAGCTCTATCTAAAGAGTTGAAACTTCTAGCACTTAAATTTAAATCATCAATTTTTACAATTAAATCTTTTAATTCAACTGGCTCTTCACCAGCATCATTAACTGTAACTTCAGATAAATCAAATACTTTGTTAAATACTGACATTTGAGAGTACATAACTGATACTGCTTCTTTAAATGCAGCAACTGGAGTAATTTGTCCATTTGTTTGTACTGTAAATACAGCTTTTTCAAAGTTAGGATTATCTTCAACTAACATTTTTTCAATATCATATACTACTTTTTTTACTGGTGTAAAGAAAGCATCTAATGGAATATAATCAGAACTTACCATATCTCTAATATCCTCAGAAGGCATATATCCTATACCTCTTTGGATAATTACTGAGAATGTTAAGTTACAGTCAGAGTTAATTGTTGCTAAATGAACATCTGGAGAAACCACTTCAACATCAGAGTTTACTAAGTCTTCCCCTTTAATCTCTTTTGGACCATCAAAAGAGTATTCAACAACAACTTGATCTTCCTCACCATTAATTTTAAACTTAATATTCTTAAGATTAATTATAAAAATAGCTATATCTTCAAGCATTCCTCTTAATGAGTCAAACTCATGAGAAGCACCTTCAATTTTTACTGCAATTGGAGCATATCCAACTGATGAGCTTAATAAAAGTCTTCTAAGAGGGTGTGCTAAAGTTATTGCAAAACCACTTTCAAATGGATATGCTGATATTTTAGCTTCATTATCACTGATAGCCTCTATCTCAACCTCAGTTGGTAAAAACGGTGTGTCTGCAAATTTTTTCATAGCCTACCTTGCTTATTATTTAGAATATAACTCTACGATTAATCTTTCTTCAACAGGAATAACAACTTCTTCTCTAGTTGGGATTCTTGTAAAAATTCCGAATACTTTGTCTTTATCTACATCAACCCAGTCAACAAGACCAGTTTGGTTTGTAAGTTCTAATGCTCTTACAATTTGTGGGTTAGTTTTAGATTTTTCTTTAATTTCAATTTTTTGTCCAGGTTTTACAACGAAAGATGGAATATCAACTTTCTTACCGTCTACTAAAACATGTCCATGAGTTGTAAATTGTCTAGCGTTTGCTCTAGTTGTAGCAAATCCCATTCTATATACAACGTTATCTAATCTTTGTTCAATTAATGTAATAAGGTTTGCCCCTGTATTACCATCTCTTCTTGCTGCTTCTTTAAAGTATTTTCTGAATTGTTTTTCAGAAACACCATACATGAATTTAGCTTTTTGTTTTTCTCTTAATTGTAAACCATACTCAGAGATTTTACCTCTTCTTTGTCCGTGTTGTCCTGGAGCAAATGGTCTTTTTTCTAATGCAGATTTTCCGTTAAGTCTTCTTTCACCTTTTAATCCAAGGTCTGCATCCAATCTTCTTTCAATCTTTTCTCTTGGTCCTCTATATCTAGCCATTAACTACTCCTTACACTCTTCTTCTTTTAGGAGGTCTACAACCGTTATGTGGTAATGGTGTAACATCTTTAAACCATTTAACTGTAATACCTTCCATTGCTCCAACAGATTTAACTGCTGTATCTCTACCTGAACCTGGTCCTTGGATTTTAATACCAACATTTTTAATACCATGTTCCATTGCTTTAGTCATTGCATCTTCAACTGCTTGTTGCGCTGCAAACGGAGTAGATTTTTTAGAACCTTTGAATCCTAAGTTTCCTGCACTTGACCATGCGATAGCATTACCTGCTGCATCAGTTACAGTTACCATTGTGTTGTTGAATGTTGCTGCTATATGAACAATACCGTCAGCAATATTCTTTTTTACTACTTTTTTTCTAGTTACTTTTCTTTTTGCCATACGTTAATCCTTACTTAGCTGCTGCACCAACAGTTTTCTTTTTACCTTTTCTAGTACGTGCATTAGTTTTAGTCTTTTGCCCTCTACAAGGTAAACCTTTTCTGTGTCTTAAACCTCTATATGAACCTAAGTCCATTAAAGATTTGATATCCATAGCAACTTTTTTTCTAAGATCACCCTCAACCATATAGTTTTTTTGGATCTCTTGTCTAATTGCTGCTGCTTCATCTTCTGTTAGTTCGTGTGCTCTTTTGTTGTAATCAATTCCAACAGCATCTAAGATTAATCTTGAATTATGTAAACCTATACCATAAATATATGTTAAAGCATACTCCATTCTTTTTTTGTTTGGTAAATCAACACCTGCAATTCTTGCCATCGATTATCCTTGTCTCTGTTTATGTTTTTTGTTTTCGCAGATTACTCTTACGATACCTCTTCTTTTGATAACTTTACATTTATCACACATTTTCTTTACTGAAGCTCTAACTTTCATCAGTCTGTCCTTTTTGTGTATATTACCACTTCCAACAGGGAAAAACTGCTCAATGAAAAACAAAAGTCTTTGTTTTTATAAATCAACAGAGCAAACAAAGACAACGATATAGTCATATTTGTTTTTCAGGTTCTTCCCAACCCTTTATAAAACACAAAAAGATTTTATAAAAAATTCTCTAATGGTTGGAAAAATGGAAACGGATTATAATTAATTTTTGCTTAAATATTGTTTAATTTACATACTAAACTTTATATATTCATATTATATCTTTATTTATTATTTTATAATATCAAATTGGTTATTATATATTTTTAACATAAGGTTATTATAATGAATTTAGAAAATATAAAAGCTGTATATATAGATGATGAACCCGTAAACTTGATGCTATTACAAGCTTATGCAGCTGAATTTAATCTTTCAATAACCACTTTTGAAAACCCTTTGGAAGGGTTAGATTATGCATTAAAAAACGATATTGATATATTATACACTGATTATATGATGCCTGAAATTGATGGTATTGAATTAATAAAAAGATTTAGAAAAGAGTACAAAGAGATTCCCATAGTTGTTATCACTGCAGTTGGTGATGTTCAAGAAGTAAAACTAAATGCTCTAGAAGCTGGTGCAACTGATTTTTTATCAAAACCCATAGATATAGCAGAATTTAAAGCACGCAGTTTAAATTTAATCAGTCTTAGAGAAGCACAACTTAAACTGAAAGATAAAGCTTTACATTTAGAAAGTGAAGTAGCACATGCAACAAAAGAGATTTTAAATAGAGAACATGAAACACTAATGGTTTTAGGTCGAGCAGCAGAATATAAAGATGAAGAAACTTCTAATCACACTACAAGAGTTGCTCACTATTCAAAAATTCTTGCAAATGAATATGGTTTAGATGAAAAGATGCAAGAGATAATATTTTATTCATCTCCCTTTCATGATATTGGTAAAGTTGGTATTCCAGATAATATATTATTAAAAGAGTCATCTTTAGATGAAGAAGAAACAAAACTGATGCGCTCTCATGCTTTTATTGGAAAAGAGATATTAAAAGATACTCAAAGTCCTTATTTGATCGAGGGTGAAAAAATTGCTTATAATCACCATGAAAAATATGATGGTACAGGCTATCCAAATAGGAAAAAGGGTGATGAGATTCCGATTAGTGCAAGAATAGTTTCTATTACTGATGTATTTGATGCCTTAACTTCTAAAAGACCTTATAAAAACCCATGGAGTTTTGAAGAAGCATCAGATTTTCTAATATCTCAAAAAGGGAAACATTTTGACCCAGTATTGGTTGATTTGTTTTTAAATGCAATTGATAAAATAAGGAAAATATATGACGATTTTCACGAATGAATATATTAATATACAAATTGAAAAGAGTGAAATACCTTGGCTTAAAATATTCACAAATGATAATTATAAAGAGTTATCACAATGTCCAACAAATATAAAACAAGATATTTTTAATACTTTAGATATTATTGAAAAGAAAATGATAGCTTATTATAATCCAGAAAAAATAAATATAGCTTCTTTTGGAAACTATCTCCCACATGTACATTTTCATATTATGGCTAGATTTAAAGAAGATTCATATTTTCCTGAGCCAATGTGGGGCAAAAAACAAAGAGAGAGTGATTTATATTTACCCTCTTTTGATATATTTTGTAAAGAGTTAGTTAATCTTTTAGATTAACTCTGCTCATAAACTTTTTTTATTTTATCAACTAGTAAAACTAATTGATTATATTTTTCTTTATAATCTGTTTCTACTTTATCTTTTGCATCGTATTCAATATTTTTCGTTAAATTATAGATTGTATCCATCTTAAGATTTCCAGATGCACCTTTTACTTTATGAGCTATTGATTGAATCTCTATAAAATCATTTTTTTCAATAGCATTATTTAATTTTTCTAAATCTAAATTGATTGAAGTGATAAAAGTTTTTAAAATAGTTTTAAAGATAGGTAATTTTAAGCCTAAGTTTTTTGCACTATCTTCAATAGAATATTCAAAATCATCAATATCAATACTAAAATCTTCTTCAATAGTTTCAATATTTTTATTTGAAGTTTCATTTTCTTTTTTATTTTTTAGATTTAAAAATTTATTCAATACATCATCTAACATATACTCTTCAAAAGGTTTTGGTATATATCCATCCATTCCCTCTTCTAAAAACTTCTCTTTATCTCCAGACAAAGCATTTGCTGTTAAGGCAATAATTGGAGTATGTTCAAGGTTGTTCTCATGTTCAAAATTCAATATCTCTTGTGTTGCATCAATACCATTCATTACTGGCATATTTATATCCATAAAAATAATATCAAAAACTAATCCTGATTTGATTTTATCAACTGCAATTTGACCATTATCAGCAGATTTTGATTTTATTTTTTTCTGAGAAAGCATAGCTTCCATAAGATGTTGATTTACAGGATTATCTTCAACTACTAAAGCAGAGATATTTGAGTGTTCTATAAGTGTAGTATCTATTTGAACTTCTTTTTCAATATCTGGATTTAAAATATCTACAATAGCATCATATAATTTAGATTGATTTATTGGAGATTTTATTATTCTATGTTCATTAGATATCTCTAAACTTTTATCTTTGTAATCACTAATGAAAATCAAAGGTGTTTCAATTTTATCTAAATTTAAAGAGGTTAACTCATCATACCATCCAATTATCAAACTATAATCATTTAAGCCTTTGATTGTATTTGTAACTTCGGGATTGCTATAATTTGATAAATATTTTTTTGCTATTCCTAATTGTGAACTACAATCATACTCTTCACAATAAATTGCAATTTTTGAATTAGTATCTATTTGAGGATATAAATTTTTACTTTTTTCATAATCTAATTCAAGTTCAAAATAAAACTCACTTCCTTTATCTTCTTGACTATCTAAATGGATTTCAGAATCCATTAAGGTGATAATATTTGAACTAATACTAAGTCCAAGGCCAGTACCACCAAATTTTCTAGTCACACTACTATCTGCTTGAGAAAAAGGATCAAAAATCGATTTTTGATTCTCTCTTGCAATACCAATTCCACTATCTTTTATACTAAAAAGTATTTTTACCTTTTTATCAGTTTTTTCTGTTTCTTCTATTCGTATTGTAATATCACCATGTTCTGGTGTAAATTTTATTGCATTTCCTATCAGATTTGAAAGTACTTGTTTTATTTTTAAAGAATCTCCTATTATAGAACTAGGTAAACTAGGATCAATATAAAATAAAATATCAATATTTTTTTCATTTGCTTTTGCAACAAAAAGTTCAATAGCTGGTTCAAACTCTTTAAAAGGATTAAATCTTCTTTTTTCTAGTTCAAATTTTCCACTTTCAATTTTTGAAATATCTAAAATATCGTTAATAATTCCTAATAAAGATTTAGCACTACTGTTTATTATATTTATATACCCTTTCTCTTTTTTAGGTAATTGTCCATTTTCAAGAAGTTTTGCAAAGCCTAAAATACCATTTAAAGGAGTTCTAATCTCATGGGACATATTTGCGAGGAATATAGATTTTGAAGCCTCTGCTTCTTTTGCTTTTTTCACTGATTCTATTTGTTTTGTAATATCTATTGAAAAAGAAAGATACTCAATGATTTCTTCACTTGAATCTAATATTGGAACGATTATTGTTGAAGTATAAAAAATATTTTTGTTTTTATCTAGGTTTTTAATTTCACCATTCCAAATATTTTTGTTTCTAATTGTATCCCAAAGATTAATAAAAAATTGTTCATCCATATCTTTATGTCTTAAGATATTATAGTTTTTATCAACTAGTTCATTTTCCTCATAAGCTGTATTCTTTAAAAGTTTATCATTTACGTATGTTATTTTCCCATTCGTATTAAACTTCAATATCATTGCAGAAGCATCAACAGCTTTTTGATACTCTTCTAATGATTTATTTGAACTTTTTAGTATTTCAATTAAACTATTTGTTTTTTTATCTTTATTAGCTAAATATTTTATTAATTTATTAACTTGAACAACAAAATTATCTATATCTGTATTATCAAACTCTTTTTTAAAAGAATCATATTGGTCATTTTCAATTTTATCTAAAAAGCTTGTTAACTCAATCATTGGGACTTTTACAAATCTATTTGTTACAAATATTGCTATAATTACAAGTGTAATCAATAATAATGTCATATAAAATACAAAAAACATTTTTGTTCTATTATCAATATATGAACCAACTATAACATCAATGCCAATATATAAACTAACAATAAATACAAATCCAGTTAAAATTATAGGAATTAAAATTTTTTCTAAAGTATCATGTTTTTTCATACTATTCCAAGTTTTGTAAGATATCTTAATAATTAAGAGTAAATAAACATTTTAACATATAATTTATAAATAAATGGATTTCAAGAGGTTGAAAGATACGTTTAGGACAAGTGTCCTAAACTATTTATACTAGTGTAACATTATTTGCGATTATATCACCCATTTCTGCAGTTGAAACTACTTCTTTAGCGTCATAAGCAGCTAAATCTTTTGTTCTATATCCATCTTTAAGTGCTTTTTTAATTGCTGCATCAATTTTATCTGATGCTTCATCTTCACCAAGTGAATATCTAAGCATCATAGCTGCACTCTCAATTGTTGCGATAGGATTTGCAATACCTTGCCCTGCAATATCAGGAGCTGAACCATGAATTGGTTCATAAATAGCAGTTTTTTCACCAGTTGAAGCTGAAGGTAATAATCCAATTGAACCAACTACCATTGAAGCAGTATCAGAAAGGATATCTCCAAAAATATTTCCAGTTACAATAACATCAAATTGTTTTGGATTTCTTACAAGTTGCATGGCTGCATTATCAACATACATATGAGATAATTCAACTTCTGGGTAACCTTTAGCAATCTCTTCCATAGTATCTCTCCAAAGTTGAGAAACCTCAAGAACATTTGCTTTATCAACTGAACAAACTTTTTTATCTCTTTTCATTGCTAATTCAAAAGCTTGTTTCCCAATTCTTTCAATCTCTGGTTTTGTATATACCATAGTATTAAATGCTTTAAACCCGTCATTTTCTCTTGGTTGACCAAAATATATCCCACCAATTAATTCCCTTACAACCATAATATCAACACCCTCAATCACTTCTGGTTTAAGTGTTGAAGCATTAACTAATTCATCATAAATAATTGCTGGTCTAAGGTTTGCAAAAACACCCATTTTTTCTCTGAAATTTAAAAGTCCAGTTTCTGGTCTTAAATTTCTAGGAAGAGTGTCCCATTTTTCTCCACCAATAGCACCAAAAAGGCAAGCATCTGAGTTTAATACTCCTGTTACCGTCTCATCAGGTAAAGGTGTTCCTGTAACATCAATAGCAATTCCACCCATTAAATACTCTTTATATTCTAAAGTAAATCCACAAGAGTATGAAACTGCATCTAAAACTTTAATTGCTTCATCAACAATTTCTGGACCAATACCATCACCTTTGATTATAGAGATATCATATTTTTTCATTATTAGTTTTCCTTTTTCATTTCAGCTTTTGCATAATTGATTAATCCACCAGTTTGAATTAATTCTTGCATAAATTCAGGAATTGGAATAAATTTATATGTTTTATTTTGAGTATTATTTGTAATAATTCCTTCAGCTAAATCAATTGAAATCTCCTCACCCTCTTTAATTTCCAATGCTTCAGGTAATTCAAAAATTGGAAGTCCCATATTAAATGCATTTCTATAAAAAATTCTTGCAAATGATGGAGCAACTACAGCAGCAACTCCAGCAGCTTTTAGTGCGATTGGAGCATGTTCCCTACTTGAACCACAACCAAAATTTTCACCAGCAACAATAATATCACCTTTTTGTAATTTTTTTGGGAAATCAGGATCTGCGTCTTCCATTACATATTTTGCTAAATGTTCTGGATCTGAACTATTTAAATATCTTGCAGCAATGATAACATCAGTATCTATATTTGCCCCAAAATTCCAAACTTTTCCAGTAATCTTACTCATATTTTATTTCCTTAAGTTTAGTACTTTTTTTTTAATTTCATTTTCTAAAACTTTGCATTTTACCTAAAATTTTAAAAATTATAGATTAAAGAGACTCTCTTAAAGAGATTTTTAAAAAATTTCGGTATAATATCTGACTTATCTTTCAACATATGAGGAACACCCATTTATGAGTACTAAAGATTTAAATAAAGATATTGAAAATATTGTAAAAGAATACAAAGATTCAATTCTTACTTATGAAAAACTTATCAAAATCTTTCCTAAAGCTCCTTCATCAGCAAACATAAAAAAACTTTTAGCTCTTGTTCAACTATACAATGTAACTTTAATTAGCTCACAAGAACAAGCAAAAAGAATGAATGCTGAAGAAGCGAAGAAAAAAGAGGATTTAAGAAACAAATTAAAAGAAAATGATGAAGATGTTTTTGACTTATTAAAAAGTAAAGAACTTCTTGAATGGTCAAGATCTGACTCTCCTGTTAGAATGTATCTTAGAGAGATGGGACAAATCCCACTTCTAACAAAAGAGGAAGAGATTGAAATCTCTAAAAAAATAGAAATGGGAGAGGATGTTATCCTTGATGCCATTTGTTATGTACCGTACTTAATTGACTTTATTTTAGAATATAAAGAACCTTTAGTAAACAGAGAAAGAAAAGTTAAAGAGCTTTTCAGAAACTTTGATGATGAAGATTCAGATGATGCCAATGACAGTGATGATGATGATTCAGATGAAAATGATGATGTTGAATCTGAAGATGAAGATAGCTCTTCAAAAAAAGCTACAAAAAAACTTGATAAAAGAGCAGAGACTATTATTGCTGCTTTTAAAGTTTTAGAAAAAGCGAAAAAAGACTGGTTAAAATTTCAAGCGAAAGAAGAGCCAAAATCTGATGGTGATGTTGACCAAATGCAATTTAACCTTGCAGTTGCATTCAAAAAAAGAGTATTAAAAGAAGCTTTATTAGATTTAGGTCCAACTTCTAAACTTATTAGTGAAATAGTAAGAGCTATGGAAACTGCACTTAAATCAGAATCAGGTTTTGAAACAGAACTTAAAAAGTTAGAATATAAACTTCCACTTTTTAATGATATTCTTCTTAAAAATCACCAAAAGATTTTAGATAACATTGTAAATCTTTCTAAAGTACAAATTACATCAATGGTTCCAGAAGCTACTATGGTTTCTACTTACATGGAAATTAAAAAGCTTTTCCAAACAGCAGAAGCTAGTAAAGGTGGATTTGATTTAGAGCCAGAAGAGTTACTGGATGTTCTTGAGCAAATTAAACGTGGTAAAAGAATTACAGATAAGGCTAAAACAAGAATGGCTAAATCAAACCTTAGACTTGTTGTATCTATTGCAAAAAGATACACAAATAGAGGGTTACCATTCTTAGACCTTATCCAAGAGGGTAATATTGGTCTTATGAAAGCTGTTGACAAGTTTGAATATAAAAAAGGTTATAAATTCTCTACTTATGCAACATGGTGGATTAGACAAGCTATATCAAGAGCAATTGCCGACCAAGCAAGAACTATTAGAATCCCTATTCATATGATTGAAACTATTAATAGAATCAATAAAATCATTAGAAAAGGTATTCAAGAAAATGGTAAAGAACCGGATGTAGAAGAGATTGCAAAAGAGGTTGCACTGCCAGTTGACAAAGTTAAACAAGTAATTAAAATCACTAAAGAGCCTGTATCACTTGAAGCGCCTATTGGTTCAGATGATGATGGTAAATTTGGAGATTTTGTACCTGATGAAAAGGCACCAACTCCAGTTGATAATATCATGAAAGAGGATTTACAAGGTCAAATAGATCAAATTTTAGCTCAGTTAAATGAGAGAGAACAAGCAGTTGTTAGAATGAGATTTGGTCTTATGGATGATGCATCAGATAGAACACTTGAAGAGATTGGTAAAGAACTTTCTGTAACAAGAGAAAGAGTTAGACAAATTGAATCAAGTGCAATTAAAAAATTAAAACATCCAAAAGTTGGTAAAAACCTTAAAAATTACGTAGAGAGCTAATATGAACTTTTACGAAGAATGGGTTGAGTTAGACCTTAACCCAATAATATCTTTTTCCTCAGCAGGAAAATTAACTTACTCTAATCATGAGGCTCAATTTTTGCTTAGTAGAATTAAGCAAAAAGAGCTTTTTGATTTAGCATTAAAGTATGCACCAAAAACTTATGGTGTAGAGAGTACTTACATTGATTTATCTATAAAAAACTATACTTTTTATGCAATTACAGTTAAATATAATGATGAAGATGAAATCCATATGAAACTTTATAAAAGTGCTATGGTTAAAAAAGATTCACAATTAAGTACTAAAAACACAAATATTACAAATATATTTACACTTGTTGATTTAGCAATATCTAGTAAAAAAATTAAATCTCAAGCAAGGTTTATAAAAAATTATGACCCTTCAATTCCAGAATTTAAAATAAATGCTAGTGAGTTTATTAAAGCACTTAATCTTATTTATGATGCTTTTGATACATCAGAAATGCTTACAACATCAGTTATATTAAAAATTGGTGAATATATTAGAATAGAGGGAGAAAAACACTCTATTATTAGTGTAGAGGTTTTATCTAATAGTAAATGTGATATCTCAACTTTTGACTATAAAGATGAAAATGCATCATTTATAGTAACAAAAGATGAAGATAAAATCACTATTGATCTTCCCCTGATTTTAAAGTAAGTTTAGACACTAAAACAGAAATTGGTACTATTGCCAATCCTATTAAAAATGGGATTGGTAGAAGTAGTTTATTGTTATTCAAGGCAAAAAATCCAAAAACTAAAGCCCCATAACCTAAGATTCTATAAATAGAAACAAAGCCACTAGCAGAGAAAACTGTATTTTTCAATGAATTCTTTTTAACTTTTGTTTTTTCCTCTTTGATTATCTCTTTAATTTTTTCAGGAGTCAATTCCTCTTGGGGAATCTCTTCATACTCACTATATAAATCAAAAGGGTCATCTATCTCATCAACTTTATCTCTATCATCACCTTTTATCTCTTTTGAATAATCAAAGTTTGATAATCTATTACTTACATTTCTTTTATATGAAAGAAAAGAAGCCAGCGTGACAAATAGTGAACCTAAAAAGGCTATTTGAGTATTTAAAAGCCATAAGGAATCTTGAAAAACTAAGCAGTATATTATAAAGCAAAGGTCAACTAATACAAAGACCTTTGCAAATCTAAAAATATTATTCATCTTCGTCGTCGAAAGATTTATCACCGTGTTTTGCTCTATAAGAGTATCTTGGGTCATTTTCTAAACCTTCATACTCTTTCATAGCTCTTTTATATGCTTTATAGACATTAAGTACAGCAGCTGCAATACCCCAAAATAAACCTAACCATAAAGTCCATTCATAACCAGTTAGTTCTTTTAAACCATAACCTATACCAAAACCAATTGCCACGGCAGCAACAAGAGATATACCTAAAGATAAATTATCTAATGCTTGTAATTTACCTCTATGTTTAGGAACTTGATTCTCTTCTTTATTTTCCATGATATTCCTATTTTATAAGTATGTACAACAATAATCAGTTATATCTTCAACTTTTATTTCAAAACTTGAATTAGCTGGAACCTCAAAAATATCTCCAGCCTCATAAGTTTCCCAATTACTCTCCATACCTGATAATAATACTTCAACTTTTCCAGAGATTATTTCCATTTTTTCAGCTGCTTTTGTATTAAAAGTATATTCACCTTGTAACATAATACCAAGTGATTTTATAACTCCATCGCTATCAGTGTAGTTTCTACTTGTAACTCTTCCATCAAAATAGATATTTGCTTTTTTCAGCAAATCAACATTTTTTTCAATAAAACTCATTGTTTTCTCCTTAGAAGTTCTTCATAATATCATCTGCTGCATTAATGCAAGCATCAATCTCTTCATCAGTAATTACAGTAGACATAAACCCTACTTCATATTGTGAACAAGCAAAATAGAAACCTTTTTTAATCATTTCATGATGAAATTTAGCAAATCTATCAAAATCACATAAGTTACTTACTTCACTAAAATTAGTTGGCATTTTTTCAGCAAAGAAGAAACCAAACATACTTCCTCTTGTGTCAACTTGAAGTGCTACACCATTTTTGTCTGCAACCTCTTTTAATCCATTTACTAACTTTTTAGACTTTCTTTCTAATTCATCATAAATCTCTGGATTTGCTTTTAGTTTTTTAAGACTTGTTAAACCTGCTGCCATAGCTACTGGATTTCCACTTAATGTTCCTGCTTGATAAATTGCTCCATTTGGTGAAAGTTGTTCCATAATATCACTTGTTGAAGCAAAAGCACCAACAGGCATACCAGCACCAATAACTTTACCAAAAGTGATAATATCAGCTTTTACATTTATTACCCCATGAGCTCCCGTTAAACTAGCTCTAAATCCAGACATAACTTCATCAAGGATTAATAAAGTTCCATTTTCATTACAAAGTTTTCTACACTCAGCTAAAAACTCTTCACTTGCTGGAACTAATCCCATGTTTCCTGCAATTGGCTCAATTATGATACAAGCAATATCATCTGAATCTTTAAAACATTGTCTTAGATTTTCTATATTATTAAACTCACATACAATAGTATGTTTTGTAAAATCTGCTGGTACTCCTGGAGAACTTGGTGTTCCAAATGTAGCAAGTCCTGAACCAGCTTGCACTAATAAAGAATCAGAGTGACCGTGATAACACCCTTCAAATTTTAATATATTGTTTTTACCAGTTACACCACGAGCTAGTCTAATTGCTGACATAGTTGCTTCCGTACCTGAACTTACAAATCTTACTTTATCAATATTGTCATACATATCTACAATCTCAACTGCTAATTGAGTCTCTAAAACACTTGGTGCACCAAAAGATAAACCTTTTTTAACTGTATCTAATACTGCATTTTCAATATCTTCATTACAATGACCAAAAATAAGTGGTCCCCAACTTTGAACAAAATCTAAATATCTATTTCCATCAACATCAACTAAATAAGCACCCTCACCTCTATCAATAAATGGTGGTGTTCCTCCAACTGATTTAAATGCTCTTACAGGAGAATCAACTCCACCAGGGATAACTTTTTTTGCATCTTCATAAGCTTTGATTGAGTTTTCAAACATTATTACGTCCTATATATTAAACTGCCATATATCTAAATATGGATGATAAAAAATTTCTCTTTATTTTTTAAAAGCATTATTCTACTATAATTCCGTTATGAAACCAATTATATATGCTTTTATTTTATCAATTATTTTACACTTACTTATTTTTCTACCTATTGAATTAAAAAAAGAGGAACCTAAAAAGAAAAAAGAGGAAAAAATAGAAAAAAAATCTACTCTTAGGTATGTAAAACTTATGCCTAAAAAAGTTGTTGTCCCTAAAGCAGAACCTAAAAAAGAAATAAAACCTATACCTAAACCTAAAAATTATAAAGTTGTAGAAAAAAAGAAAATAGTTCCACAACAAAAAAAACAACCAATAAAAAAAGCTAAAAAAATCCCCTCTTCTAAACCTAAAAAAGTTGTTAAGAAATTTAAAGCAAAAAAGAAAGTTGCTATTAAACCACAAGAAAAAAGAAAAACTATTCCAAATAGAAGTCTTGAAAACTTTTTGTTAAGTAATCCTGTTCCAGTTGATTTAAATATGCTTGATGTTTTTACTCAAAAACAGATTAAAACTTATGGAGATGAGTATGATAAATTTACAAATGTACAAAAGGTATTTATCCAAAACAATTTAAAGAATATTGTAGTTATTACTAGAAGATATTATAGATTTCCCCCAATTGCAGAAAAACTACAAAAAAATGATTACAATATAGTCGAATTTTATCTTTATCCAAATGGTGATATAAGTGATTTGAGAATAGTTCAAAAAGGAAGATACTCTTTTTATGATAAATCAATTTTAGAAACTATTGAATTTGCATATAAAGATTATCCAAGACCAAAAGTAAAAACTAAAATAAGATTTTTTATTACTTATAGAACATATTGATTTTACACAATTTTAACTATAAAATAAGTAAAATAACAAAATTTTATAAATACTATTAGGATATTGAATGTTAACAGACAAAATTAGGAATAAAGAAAAAGGGATAGTTTTATATGGTATTACACCACCAAAAGTTAACCACACAGAAGAAGAGATAAAAGAGATTGCTAAAAAACATACTGAAAGAATATCAAAACTTGATGTGGATGGTTTAGTACTTTACGATATCCAAGATGAATCAGACAGAACAGATGAAGAAAGACCTTTTCCTTTTATTAAAACTATAGACCCTTGTGAATATTCACACAACTATTTGCAAGATTTGAAAACACCAAGAATTGTATATAGAGCAGTAGGAAACTATAACACTGAAACATTTACAAAATGGCTTGATTTTACAAAAAAAGATGGACAAGTACATTCAGTATTTGTTGGAGCTGCTTCACATGAACAAAAAAATCCTTTAACTCTAAAAGAAGCATATAAACTCAAAAGAGAAGTAAATGACAATCTATGCTTAGGAGGAATTGCTATTCCTGAAAGACATAAGAAAAAAGAGGATGAACATTTAAGAGTTGCATCAAAGATAGAAAACTCTTGTGAGTTTTTTATAACTCAATGTGTATATGATGTTGAAGCATCAAAAATATTTTTAACTGATTATGTAAAATATGTAAAAGAGAACAATCTTCCAATGGTTCCTATTATTTTTACACTAACTCCTTGTGGAAGTAAAAAAACACTTGATTTTATGAAATGGTTAGGGATTAGTATTCCAAACTATTTAGAAGAGGATTTAAAAGAATCAGGAGATATCTTAAGTGATTCTATTTTAATCTCAAAAAAGATTTTTGAAGAGTTATATACTTTTGGATTAAAAAGAGGGATTCCTGTTGGATGTAACATAGAGAGTGTTGCTATTAGGAAAGCTGAGATAGATGCTTCTATTGAGCTTTTGGAGGAAGTAAAAGCTATAATAGAAAAACATTCTTAGGATATAAAAGATAGATTATCTTTTATTAATGAGGAGTTGGACACTCCTCTTAGTCTCTTGTACTCACAGAGGTGAGTACGCTTTCATACTTTTTAATTGTAAAAAGTATGGCAAAAAGCAACCAGACGGTTGTTGAAGCTAAAGTTCCCTACAGTTTTATAATTATTTCCTGACCTGCGGAACGCCTTCCTAAAAGGTACATTCAGTACCTTTTATCCAGTTGAACGGTCCTCGGTCTTTTCCGAAAATAATTAGAAAACTTCCGGCTTCAACAAAGTCTGGACTAAAATACCCTAGCCTTGAACTTTCTCATACTATTTGAGTATTACACAAATCCAAACAAAATGGTACCAAAAAATGAAAAGGTCATTATCCCCTATCCCCGCATTTGAGAAGCCGAGTGTTTATTTATCTCTTTTGAAAACAAGTGACTAAACTGTCTGAAGCGTAAAAAAATGTGCTGGGAGCACATTTTAGCAAGTTTTTAGGCACTCAAAAGGGATAACTAATAAGCGCGAGGGGAGCTTCCGCCTTCGAAACCTGTGGGATGGTTTCTTTGCTACTTTCTTTTTCACAAAAGAAAGTCGGAATAAGTTAAGACGTACAGTAAAAGTTTATTCACACTCAAATATATTGATAATAGTTACACAATAACACAATATAATATATTTATCATATTGCTAAACTATTAAGATTTTCATCCAATAGTCATACAAAATGATAAGATATTAAGGATATACCTTGATAATTTAACATAAAAAATATTCTACTTTTTCTTATATTATTTTGTATTTCACTAAATTTAGACTATTTAAGGCTTAATTGAGTTAATATCTTTACATTTTTAATGTTAAGATATTAGATGTTTTTATATATTATTAATAATTAGTTAGGTTGCATAAATATATTTAAATAAATTCACAAATATTCAATAGGGAATTCAAAAAACAACATGAGTAAATATCAGTTTTTACCATTAAAAGATGAAAAAGAGTTTGAATCTTTAGTTAATGATTTATGTGTAGAAAAGTATGGTATTGAATTTCAAGTCTATGGAAGAAAAGGTCAGAAACAAAATGGTATAGATGGACTCTCTTTTTCTAAAGACGAAAAACAAATAGTTTACCAATGTAAAAATAAAATAATTGCTAGGGATGATAAAAAGATTCAAGCAGAACTTTTAGATGATATTGATACTGAAGTAAAGTCAGCTAGTGCTGAATTCTCTAATATTGATACTTTCATTTTCGCAAATTCATTTAAACAAGACACAGTTTTACAAGACAAAGCAACAGACTTAACTATACAATATGGATTTACAGTTATTGTATGGAGTTGGGAAGAGATTGAAGGTTTACTTGAAAAACATTGGGATATTGCTAAACAGCATTATCCAGAGATATTTGATAAAAATATATTATCAGAAAGTGATATTAAACATAAGTTTCAAGAAAACTCTGTGACATTGCTTTCTTCTGAAAGTTTATATATTGAAAATAGTTTTATTGAAATGCCTGAAATTAATCAAATAACTGATTTTATAAATAGTGAAAATTTTGATGATAAATTACTAGTTTTAACTGGCAAAGCAGGTATTGGTAAAACAGCAATATTAAGTAGAATACAAAGTAGTTTTATAAAAAATCAAACAGCCTGTTTAAGCATTAAAAGTGATCAGTTTGAGATAGAGAATAAAAAGTCATTATCTACATTTTTTGGGGTGAATGACATTTTACTTTCTATAAAAAAGTTAGCAAGAAAAGAAAAAGTCATTGTTTTAATAGACCAGCTTGATGCTCTATCTTTAACAATGTCATCAAATAAAAAAGTGATTAACATAATCTTAGAATTCATAGAACAGTTAAAATATATTTCAAATGTGAAAGTAATTGTTTCTATTAGAGAATATGACTTAAAAAACGATCCCTTGTTTAAAAATTTAGATGGCACAAACATTATAAATACACAGCTATTAGATTTTGACTATGTTAGTAACAAACTAAAATCTTATGTCAAAGAGTCTACAAAATTAAATAACACTTTGGTCGAATTACTAAGAACACCTTTACATTTTTCAATTTTTATAGAGCTATACCCTAACGATAACAGTTGTATATCTATTAAAACTTTACAAGATTTATACAGAAAATTTTGGGAACAAAAAATTCAAGATAGAAGTTTAGATAAAACTTTGAGACAAAATACTGTTGAATTATTAAAATCAATAGTTCATAGGATGAATGAATTAAATAAAATAGAAGTTCCTAAGTTATATTTTGAAGATGAATTTGAGGATGAAATTGCTCTTTTATTGAGTAGAGGTATTTTAAAAGAGGAAAATAAAAAAATATCTTTTTTTCATCAAACTTTTTATGATTATGTATTTGCAAGGGATTTTGCACAAAAAGATATGTCTCTATACGAATATATATTAACAACTACTCAAGACTTAACTATAAGGGAACAGTTTAAACAGATTATTCAATTTTTAAGAGGGACAGATGAGGATAAATACTTGTCTGAACTTGAAAATATACTCTATTCAGATGAAATAAGATTCCATATTAAACTCTTATTAATCTCTTATCTTGGAAGCATAGAAAGTCCTACTGTTGAAGAGTTTACTTTTATTCAAAAACTTTTTAAAGATAAACCAGATTATGAAAAATACTTTATTGAGAGCTGGATATCCTCTGATTGGCTAATCCATTTAAAAGAAGCAGGTTTTTTTAATACTGAAAATTTTAAAAAGTACAACCTACAAAATAGATTAGAAACTTTTGTAAATAAAGAAACAGATTTGGTTTTTGACATATTAGATAATTGCCAATGTGAAGAGAAAATAAAAAATGTTTCAATACTCAATAGTTTAAATAGATTAGATAACTGGAGTAACACAAGTTTTAAAATATTGAAAAAATATAATAGCTTATTATATGAAGGCGATATTCATTATTATGACTTGAAAAAGCTTTATAAAAGAATCTACCTACTAGATCAAAAATACTCAATTAACTTATTTTTCAATTATTTGAATAATCGTATTGAGGAAGTAGATGACCATGATAAAAAAGAGTTATTAGACCATGATTGGTATGAAATATTTGAATTTTTATTGGAACAAAAAGAGATAGATATATTACAAAGGCTTTTAGAATCAATCCAAAAAATCAGTAATAAATTTAAAAGTGAATACTCTAAAAAAGACTTTTTAATTACTGACAATATATTTGATTCTGGTATGTGGCAACATGAAAATTTATATACAGTATGGAATTTGTATTTAAAAACACTAAAAAAAGTTTCTCAGTTAGCTATAGATGACAAGGACAGTTTTTTAGAACTTATCAAGCCCTATCAAGATACTCATTATCTTGCACTCATTACATTTCTTATATTTGGATATTCTAAAGACCCTAAAGAATATAAAAATGAAATTTTGGACTTATTTACAAATGTAAAGCTTTTAGAAGAATTATCCTTTAGGCAAGATGACGGATATAAATTTGCATTATTATTAAAGAAGTCGTTTAGACTATTTGATGAAAAAGAACAAAAAGAAATCTTAAATTCAATTATACAAGTGAATCCAGAATTTGAAAATAGTTACTATCCAGGTAGATGTCATGGTACATATAAAGGCGAACAAAAATATAAACTTCTATATCAACTTGAAATAGATGATATAAAAAAATTTGGTTATTTTAAAAAATATCAAGAACTACAAAGAAAGTTTCATTGGTATAAACTTGAAAAACCTCATAAATCAAATAATGGCTGGGTTGGAACACCATTAAGTAGTGATGTTTACTCAAAAATGAGTTTGAGTAATTGGCTTCAATCAATGAACGTATTTGATGGTACTCAATCAAGAAAAGATAAAGGCTTTCACTTACGAGGTGGTAAAACTGAACATCATAGGCAATTTGAAAAAGATGTTACAGAAAATCCAGATAAGTTTTTTGATTTTTTATTACAGTTGAAATCTAAAAATATTCATCCTGATTATTTATCTGCTGGATTAAGCGGACTTATAGCATCAAATTATAACGAAGAAAAAGTATTACAAATAATTCATTTGTATTCAGATATTGATGATAAATGGTTAAAACGAACTATACTCAAAGCTATAAAATACTTGATTAGTAAAAATAAATTTGATGTGAGTTTATTAGATATTTTAGAATCTAATAAAGATATAAAATATAAAGGTTTAGTGAGGGATACAACTAAGTTTCAAACTATACATGACCACATGTCTAGCTCAATAAATTCTTTTGAAGGCGATTTTGCAGAATTATTGCCTTTAGTTTATAAATATGTATTTGAAGATGAAAATGCTAAAAAGAGAGTTTTAGACCTTATTAAGGATGTTATCGCAAAAAATATTGACTTTGTAATATTTGGCTTACTAAGAACGATAGGCAATATCGAATCTGTTGATAAATCCTTATTTACAAAGCTCTTGGTTGATTTAATTGAAAAAGATAAAATAGGACAAGTGGCAATTTATTCATTGCAAAATTTTCATTATCTATATATGAATAAATTTGTTTCTAAAGAAGAAGTGGTAGTTTATATCAGAAAATGTATATCTTTTGCAAAAGTTGTAAAAGATAGAGAAGATTCAAGCTACATTAATAATTTGGGAATGTATTTATATTTTTACTATTTAAATGAAGATGATGGGATTTTTGAGAAACTACTTAATGAAGCAATAGATTCAAACCCCCAAGTTATTCATGGAGTGTTACATCAAATTTTTGAACAAGAAATACATTCAAAAGACAAAGAAAAAATTGAAAAATCAAAACAGATTATTCTAAGATTTAAAAACAATGAAGAAAATGACTATTTTTATACATTGGATTTAGTCAAAATGAATGGATTAAATTTTATTCAAGATGATTTTGAATTTGTAAAAAGTTTAGCATCATCTATTCATATAAAGAAAGATGTAAAAAGTTTTATTGAGTATCTTCAAAATGAATATCATGCAGATACAAATATTGCTGAAAAAATATTTGAACTTTTGGAAGAACTGATACAAAAAATAGATTCTTCGAAAGAGACTGGATATTATGATTCAAGACCATTAATTGAGTTTATTTTAGAACTTAATACAAGAACTAAATCTGATGAACAAAAAGTAAAGATTTTAGATTTAATTGATAAGTTTTTAATAAATGACACACTTAGATTTAGTACTAAATCAGCTATTGAATAGGATTAAATAAGAAATGGAGAAAATCAACCTAGCAAAGAACAGTTAAACTGTCGGTGAAGTCAACCGTTATTCCACAACTATTTAACAGTAGCCAAAACAAGCTCCCTTAAAGTCTTACAAGCAACAGCTGTAGAAACCCCACTCGCATCATATTTTGGACTTAGCTCTACCACATCCATCCCTACTACATTTTCAAGTCTACTTAATATAGAGATTATCTCCATCATATGGTGAAAATTTATTCCACCTGGTTCTGGTGTTCCTGTTCCTGGGAATACTGCTGGATCAAATACGTCTAAATCTATTGTTATATATACTGGTTTGTCTTTTATTCTTCTAACACATGATTCTAAAGTGTTGTATGTAAACTTTTCTAAGTGAGTATGTTTTTTTGCCCATTCAAACTCCTCTTTTAGTCCACTTCTTATACAAAATTGATTTACATTTCCATCACCTACTTGGTCATATATTCTTCTGATTACTGTAGCATGACTTAATGCTTCACCTAAATAGTCTTCTCTTAAATCTGTATGTGCATCAAAGTGAATTATGTTTAAATCTTTATATTTTTTACTTAGTGCTTTTACAGGGGCTAGTGAAACTAGGTGTTCTCCACCTATCATAATTGGAATTTTTCCTGCATCAATTATCTCTTGAGTTTTTTCTTGAATCATTCTAAGGGCATTTTTCTTATCCCCAAAAGGGAGTTCTAAATTACCATAATCAAACAGTTTTATATCTTCTAAATCCTTATCAAGATATGGGCTATAACTTTCTAAACCCCATGAATCTTCCCTCATGGCACTAGGTGCAAATCTAGCTCCCGGTTTAAATGATGTTGTTCCATCAAAAGGTGCTCCAAATAGAACAGCTTTTGATTCTTCAAAACTATCCTCAAAACCAATAAAACAAGATAATTGAGCTTCCACTTATAATCTCCTCTCAAAACTATACATATCCATAAATCTAAAAGCTAATAGATTTTCTAAAATAGCAAATAGTACTATAAAATTTATAAAAGAACTTCCACCATATGAAAACATCGGTAAAGGCAAGCCTACAACAGGTGCATAACCAATCACCATCAAAATATTTACACTCATATTTAGAAAAATCAATAGTCCTAATCCGGAGGCAAAACTACGTATTACAAAATCATCTTTAAAATAATAATTCAAGGACAAGAGGTGTAAAATCAATAAAGCATATATTACAATTAATCCAAATGCTCCTAAAAATCCATATCTTTCTACAAAATAAGCAAAAATAAAATCACTTGTTGCAATAGGTAAAAATTTTAATTGTGATTGGGTTGCATCTTCTGCATCTTTACCTAACAATCCACCATTTCCAATTGCAATAATTGATTGTTGTACTTGATAACTTGGTTTTTCTGATAAAAAGTCTTTTATCCTTTTTTTCTGATAATCTTTTATCATATAGGTATAAATCAAAGGTGAAGCAAGTCCTATTACTAAAAATATACCTGCCCAAATTTTCCAATTTACTCCAATAATAAATAAAATTCCATATCCAACTAATAATAAAACTAAAGCTGTACCTAAATCAGGCTCTTTTGCTATAAGAAAAAATGGTAAAAGGATAAAAAAAGAAAAATAAACAAAATCTTTAAAGTTATATCCACTCTCCTCAGGTTGTCTATTTTGTATTAGATGCCCTAACATAAGTATAAATACTGGTTTAAATAGTTCACTTGGTTGTATTGTCATGCTCATCAAAGGAAGACTTAACCATCTTTTTGCTCCAAGTTTAGTAACGCCCCAAAACTCTACAGCTAAAAGTAAAAAAATACCAATCCAATAAAGTAAAGGTATTATTCTTATATTTCTTCTAATAGGCAAGATAAAAACAACAATAAAAGCTATAAGTGATATTGAGAAATATATTAATTGTTTATTTGCAAGGGTAGTATTAGTTTCACTAATCAAATTATATGAAAGTAATACCAAAGGTAGTATAAATATAATAAGTAAATAATCAAAATGAGATATAATTCTTTTATCAAATAAACGCATATGAAAGAGTACCCAAAAATGTATAAAAATTTTATTGTTTTAGAAGCAAATAGATTAGATAAATTTTTAACTTTACATATTGATGCTTCAAGAAATCAAATTGAACAACTTATTAAAAAAGATTTTGTAAAAGTTGATGGCAAAACTATATCAAAACCAGGTATTAAATTAAAACCAAATCAAGAGGTTGAAGTAAATTTTCCTGAAGCTGTTTTTGAAAATGTAAAAGATGAAGAGTTTATAAAAGAATCATTAAAAGATAAAAAGATAGATATTATCTATGAAGATGACTATATATTAGTGGTAAATAAACCATATAATTTAACAGTGCATGATGCCCCAAGTGTCAAAGATGCTACCCTAGTTGATTGGCTAAAACTCAAGAATATAGCTTTATCAACAATTAGTGGAGAAGAGAGACATGGTATTGTTCATAGACTAGATAAAGGTACTAGTGGAGTGATGGTTGTAGCAAAAACAAATGAAGCTCATGTAAATCTTTCAAAACAACTTGAAGATAAAAGTATGGGAAGATATTATCTAGCGATACTTGATTTACCTCTCAAAGATAATATAATAATTGAAAAACCAATTGCAAGAAACCCTAACAATAGATTAAAAATGGCAATAGTTGAAAATGGCAAAAATGCAAAATCTGCCTTTGCAAAAATTGAGACTTCAAATAATGAAAAAAGTGAGTTAATCGCTTGTAAACTTTTCACAGGAAGAACTCATCAAATAAGAGTTCATCTAAGTTCGATAAATAGGCATATATTAGGGGATAATTTATATGGATTTAAGGGCGAATTAAATAAAATAAATAGATTTTATTTGCATGCATATATTTTATACTTAATTCACCCAATTACAAATGAAAAAATGAGCTTCAAAGCTAAGCTTAGTGATGATATGCATCAATACCTAATAAATAATTTTGATATGGAGAAGATTAATGACAAAATTGATGAAACTAACATCATTAGCAACTTTGATTTTATTAGTTAGTGGTTGTAGCTATAAAAATAAATTAAATGAACCTCAAAAACCAAAAATTGATGAAACACTAGAAGTTGTAGATTCAAGTTCAGTAAGATCAATTGCAGATATAAACTCTATTGCATTTGAGTGGAGAAAAGTTGATGACCCAAGAGTTGTAGGTTATCATTTTTACAGAGCAAATATGCAAAAAGATGGAACTAAATTAAAGCATATTGATACAATTGAAAATAGATATACTACACACTATGTTGATGAAGACTTGGAACCAAATACAAAATATGTTTATAAAATTTCTGCTGCTACAGATGGTGAAGTTGAATCAAAAACAACTAATGATTATGTAGTTTCAACATTACCTTTAATGGAGGGTGTATCTTTTATCCAAGCAATTTCCAATCTTCCAAGACAAATAAAAATTATATGGAGACCACACTCAAACGAAAGAGTAAATGGATATAAAGTAGAAAGAAGTTCACCAGAAACTAGTGAGTGGGAAGTTTTAACAACAATAGATGGAAGATTACAAGCTGAATATATTGATATGGATTTAGAAGACAATGTAATATACCAATATAAAATTACAGCTTTAACTTATGATGATTTAGAATCAATGCCAAGTAAAATTGTACAAGCACAAACTAAACCTTTACCTGAAAGTGTATTAAAAGTAACAGCAACTAGAGACCTACCTAGAAAAATATCTATTACGTGGGAAGCTTCAAAATCTTCTGATGTAATTAAGTACAACATATACAGAAGTAATAATGCAACTAGTGGTTTTGATAAATTACATGTAGTAAATGCAAATACTTTTAATTATGATGATTTTATAAACGAAGATGGAAAAGTTTATTTTTATAAAATAAGAGCTGTTGATAAAGATGGTTTAGAAAGTAGTGAACATGTAAATTCTGTGATGGGGTCTACACTAGTTAAATTAAGAAAACCAATTATGACTTTAGCACAAATTCAAGGTCAAAAGGCAATTTTAAATTGGCAACCAGGAGATAATAGAGCAGTATCTTATACAGTATACAAAACAGTAAAAGAGACTTTTTTCAAACAAAAAACTACTAAATTTGAGAATATAAAAGCTCTAAGATTTGAAGATGCTGATATTGCAAGAGGTGTAGAGTATAGCTACTCTGTACAAGCAGTTGATGAAAATGGAATTGTTTCAGAAATAACAAATAACACAGAATTGGTGTTACCAAAATTACAAGAGAAAAATTAATATATGCCGCATATAGTTTTTGATAAATATAAAAAAGAATTAGTAACGCCATCAAAATTCAATAATATCTCTTTTGATTTTGTTGCAAAGTCTTACAACTTTACACAAAAGAAAAGAAATCCAGAATATAAAATAGCAGTTACAAACAATAATAAAGAGTTTTTCCTAACTCTTAAATCAAAAGATGAGAGTTTACTTTTAAAAGCAGATAAAGTCACAAGAGTTACTCCTGTACAGATTGTTAAAGATGCAATAAATTCTTATGCAGAGACAGTAGAGGCTAACGTAGTTTTTAGTAATACTCAAAACTTTAATCAAAAAGTTAAACCTGACCAAGAAAACTTAAAAGATATTGATTTTTTCGTTAATGACTTTCAAACAGATAAAGAGATACAAATTGAGATTGGTTTTGGTAGTGGACGACATCTTTTACATCAAGCAAAAGAGAATCCAGATATTCAGTTTATTGGATTAGAGATTCATACACCATCAATTGAACAACTATTAAAACAATTAACTATACAAAAAATAGAAAATGTTTTAGTTGTAAATTATGATGCAAGACTTTTTATGGAATTTATCAATTCAAATAAAGTTGGAAGAATATTTGTACATTTTCCTGTACCTTGGGATAAAAAACCACATAGAAGAATATATTCTAATGCTTTTATAAATGAGGCTTTAAGGGTATTAAAAATTGGTGGGACTTTAGAATTAAGAACAGATAGTAGAAAATATTTTGATTATTGTACTGAACTTTTAACTAACCTTCCTAAAGGTAAAATAGAAATTGATATAAACAAAGATTTAAAAGTTTCAAGTAAATATGAAGATAGATGGAAAAAGCAAGGAAAACATATTTATGATGTAACTCTTTATTGTGATAATTTAGATGAAGATATTAGTCTTGAGTATGATTTTAGTTTTAATAAAGAGATTGAGTTTTCTAAAATAATCAAAAATATTTGTACAAAGGCAATAGTCGAAGAGGATTACTTTATACATATTGAAGATATTTTTATTATTGAAGATAAAAGAGATTCGGGACTTATTCAGGTTACCTATGGAAGTTTTGACAGACCTTTAAATAAATATATTTTAATAGATGAGAAAAAAGCTAAATATTTTCAGGATACACCTCTACCTACAAGTGCAAATATAAAAGCTCACAATAAATTAAAAGAGATATTGCAAGATGATTGAAGCTAAAAATATATATCTCTCTTATGATGAAAATAAATACATTATAAAAAAAGGTAATTTTTCAGTAAAAGAAAGAGAGTTTATATTTATTGGTGGGACAAGTGGTAGTGGTAAATCTACGCTTTTAAAATCATTTTATGGAGAGATTCCTTTAAAACATGGAAGTTTAAATATAGCTGGACAAGAGGTATTTGGAATAAAAGGAAAACCTCTTAGACGTTTAAGAAAAGATATTGGAATTATTTTTCAAGATTATAAACTTATAAAAGAGTGGACAATTGAAGAAAATATTATGATTCCTCTTAAAATCAATGGATATTCAAGTGATGTTTCAAAAGAACAAGCAATTAAACTTCTAACCCACGTAAAATTAGCCCATAGACAAGGGTATTATCCAAATGAACTAAGTGGTGGAGAGCAACAAAGAGTTGCAGTGGCACGTGCACTAGCTCATAATCCAAAAATCATAATTGCTGATGAACCAACAGGGAACCTTGATGATTATTCAGCTGAAGTGGTATGGAATCTTTTAAAAGGTGCAAATGAACAGTTGGGTATTACAGTTGTTGTTGTAACCCATAGAGTTCCTAAAAACTTTGGTATTAGATTTAAACAACTCTCTATAGAAGATGGTATTATTTATGAAGTTTCTTAAAAACACTTTTGCTTTTATAATACCATTAACAGCGATGTTAATCTCTTTTATTATTTATATTTTTGCTACAAATATTCTTAATAACTATAAAAAAACAATTGCTGATGATTATTCAATTGTAATAATCACAAATACGCCTTTAATAAAAGAAAATATTAGCCAATTAGCTAATATAAAAGTTGATAAGATTATTACACTTCAAAATGATAAAATTATAAAAAATATAAGTTCAAGTTTATCTAGTACTTCAGTTGATTTATTAAAAAGAAAACTTCCACATTTTTATAAAATAAAACTAGAAGTTTTTCCAACAACAAGTGAATTAGATAGTATTAAAAATGAACTTTATGAAAATAAAAATATAAGAAAAGTAGAAATATTTTCTAAAAATCACAATAGTATCTATCTTCTGCTTCTTCTGCTTAGTCAAATAAGTATGATACTTTTTTCTATTATTACTATTTTTGCAATTATTATGATTTCAAAACAAATAAGAATTTGGTTTTATGAACATCATGAAAAAATTACAATTTTAAAGTTACATGGTGCCTCTATTTTGTATAGTTCTGCAACTATATTGAAATATGCTATATTTAGTTCTCTAATATCATTTTTTGTAGTTTCAGCAATTTTTATATATTTAGTTGGAAATATAGGAATTATATTACCTGATGATTTAGAAAACATTGTTTTAGTTACACTCACAATAGAAGATTCACTTATGAAGATATTTCTTCTATCGTTTGGTATTTCTATATTAACTATAATTGGTGTACTTTTAAAATATAAAATGAAACATGACTAAATTTTTATTTATTTTTATTTTAATTATCTCTTTTTTAGATGCATCTACTAAAACTATTGATAAAAAAATTGAAAAAAATAAACAAATATTGGAAAAAAATAAAAGTAAACAAGAAAAAGCAGATATTCAAGTTAAAATATTAGCAAAACAAATCTCTAATCAAAATCAAGAATTAAGTAAATTAGAAAAAGTTATTGATATTGTAAATAATGATATTAAAAAACATCAATCACAATTAGAAGATGCTAAAAAATCTTTAGGCAATCTACAAGAAGATTCAAAATCTTTAATGAAAAAAAGAGAAGATAATGAAAAACAAATCATAAAAGTTATAATAGATGATTTTTCCTCTTCTATTGCACTTAAACTTGCAGGGGAAAGTAATCTTAAAGAATTAGTAGATTCAGAAATATATTCAATACTTTCACAAAACTCAAAAGATGAAATACTTAAACTAAATAATAGCTATGAGCTTATTACACAAAATAAAAAAGAAAATCAAAAACGTATTAAAAAAATATCTGCATATATTGAAGATAGGAAAAAGAAAAAAAATGAACTAAATATTTTAAAAAAGAAATACTCTAAATCTTTAGTTAGCCTAGAAAAAAAACATAAAGAATACCAAGCTGAATTAAAAAAGACTGTACAAAAACAAGAATCTCTAAAAGACCTTTTAGGTAGACTTAATATCTTAAAAAAAGAAGAATTAGAAAAAGAAAGAAAAGCTAGAATAGCAAAAGCTAGAAGACTTGCAAAACAAAAAAAGAAAAAAAGAAAAAGTTCTTCAAAAAAAGATTATACTTTAGATGAAGAGGCTAGAAATAGTAAATATGCAAATGACATTGATATAGATGTTAGAATGATTGGTTCATCAACTTCTGGTATAAAAATGACAAAATATAGAGGAAGAAAAACAATCGCACCTTTAGATTCATTTAATGTAGTTAAAAAGTTTGGTAAATATTTTGATCCTGTATATAAGATTGAGCTTTTTAATGAGTCAATTGTATTAAAAACAAAAAAACCCCAGGCAAAAGTAAAAGCAATATTTAATGGTAAAATAGTATATGCAAAGAAAGATGCTGGTATGCTAGAAAATGTAGTGATAATCCAGCATAAAGATGGATTACACACAATATACTCACATTTAGATCAAATATCACCATCTTTAAAAGTTGGTCGTTGGATAAAAAAAGGTTATGTTGTAGGAAGAGTAAATGATACACTTACTTTTCAAGCTACAAAAAATGAAAAACACGTAAATCCTAAAGACTTATTTAGAATATAAAAATAAGCTATTAAGAAAAATTATAATAAAATAATATTCTTAAAGGTATTTATAATATGAGTCGAAATATAATCTTAAATTCTGTTTTAATGGTAATTGCATTATCTATCTCAATTACTGCATTAAGTTTATACAACTTAAGAAGTGCAGGTATTAAATCAGCAATTCATAACGCTGTTTCTATTTCTGAAGCTGTAAAAAGTGGATTAACTTCACATATGGTTAATGGAAATATGGATCAAGTTGGAACTTTTATCCAATCAATATCAAATATGAAAAATGTTAATAAACTTTGGATATCAAGAAGTGATCATGTTAATGAACAATTTGGTAATGTAAGAGATTTACCACAAGATGATATTGATAAAAAAGTATTAAATAGTGGTGAGATGTATTATGAACTTGATGAATCAATAACCCATACAACTGTTAGGGTTACTATTCCATACAATGCCATAGCTGAAAAAGGGATTGATTGTTTACAATGTCATAATGTAAAACAAGGAACAACCTTAGGTGCTGTGTCACTAGTTTTAGATATAAGTACACTAAAAGAGATAGGAATTGAATCTATTTATATCGTTTCTGTATTTATTCTACTGACGATTATATTCTTCTTAATTTATAATAAAAAATATATAATGCCATATTTTAGACTATATGAACTATTTAAATCAAATATATCAAATGCAACACAAGGTATATTTGATAAAATTGATGCACCAAAAGAGTTGTCAAATGATATTATTCATATTACAAATGATTATAATAATCTACTTGAAATTTTTAAAGATACAACAAGTGATATTGATAAAAAACTACAAGTTTATACAGGATTTAAAACTTCAAATATACAAAGAAATCCTTTAATAGAATCTAAAGAGATTATCGATAACTTATCAAATCTTTTTGAATACAAAAAACAAATCGAATTTGATAGTACTTTAGATGAAATCTACTGTAGACTAAAACAAGTTATGATAAATAGATTTGACTTAGAAAATTTTACTTTTGTTGAAATAGATGTAGCAAAACATAAAATGAGAAAAGTTATTGAGTATGGTGATTCTTTTTATTGTGAAAAAACTATGACTAGTACACCTGAATTGTGTAGATGTGCTAGAACTAAACACGATGTAGTATCTATTGATTTTCATAATAGTTGCCAATATTATACAAACACGGAAAAATTCTATTATTGTATAAATATTGATATTTCAAAAAGTCATTATCTAATTATTCATATCACATGTGATACAAAAGAAAAACTAGAAAAATTAAAAGAAAAAGTTACATTTATCAAAAGTTATTTAACTGAAACTGCTCCCGTAATAGAAGTTAAATTATTAATGGCAGTATTAAAAGAATCTGCATTTAAAGATGGACTAACTGGTTTATATAATAGAAAATTTTTAGAAGAACACTCTAAAAAGCTTCTCCCTCAAATAAAAAGAGAAAATGGAAATATTGGTATCTTAATGCTTGATATGGACCACTTTAAAGCTGTAAATGATGAATATGGCCATGATATTGGGGATTTAGTATTAAAAGAATTAGCTCAAATACTAGAAGATACAGTTAGGGAATCAGATATTGTTGTTAGATATGGTGGTGAAGAGTTTATTGTACTTCTTGTAAATATTAAATCTGAAGAGGATGCTTTAAATGTGGCACAAAAAATTGCCCAAAGAGTTAGAGAAAATGAGATTGATGTTTATGCAGGAAGTAAATTGAAAAAGACTGTAAGTATTGGTTTATCTATGTATCCTCAAGACTCAACAAAACTAGATACAGTAATTAAAAATGCTGATATAGCACTTTATGAAGCTAAAAATAGTGGTAGAGATAAAGTAGTTAGATTTAAAGAGGAACAAGTTACTAGTGTAGATCTATTTTAATCTACACTAATCAAAAAAGATATAAAAGGTTTTCACCTTTTATATCTTTTTACTAGTGAAGGTCAGCGTTAAGTTTAACTTCTCTAGTACTTCTCATAGCAATAATTTGCCCTGTAACAGAGTTTTGTCTAAAGTGAACTCCATTTACTCCTAAGAAGTCCATACCTCTCATAAGTGTTTTAATCTCTTTATCTGGATTAATCTCAGCAATTGCTGCTACAGCTTTTTCAGAAAGAGTAATTTTTGTTCCTGGTAAGATTGTTACACCTGCATCTAAAATACATCCATCACCAATAGCTGTACCAGTACAAGAGTTAGCACCAAGAAGTGTATTCTCACCAATAGAAACAGGTACACCATCAGTTCCAGAAAGAACACCAAGAATAGAAGCTCCTCCACCAACATCTGAACCAGCTCCAACTACAGCAGAAGAAGAGATTCTTCCCTCAACCATTACTGAACCTTCAGTACCAGCATTAAAGTTAATATATGCAGCACCAGGCATAACTGTTGTTCCAGCTGCCAATTGAGCACCAAATCTAACTTTACTAGTTTCTAAAATTCTTGTATTATCAGCAGGAATTACATGAGATAAAAATCTTGGGAACTTATCAACCATTGTAACTTCTGGATATTTACCACTTAATTTTAGTGAAATCTCATTCTCTCTTAACCAATCTAATTCAATAGGTTCATTTCCAACCCATGCACAATTGTGAAGTGCTCCAAAAATACCATTTAAATTAAGTGATCTAAGAGCAGCTTTTCCAGTTGAAAGTGCATATAGTTTTAAATATGCAGCTTCTACAGACTCAACTGTTTCATCAGCGAAAATAAATACAATCTTATAATCATCACCAGAAAAACCTGTATCTATAGGTAATGAAGCTAATTGTGAAACAACTTGAACATTTCTATGCTCAGATCCTTTTGCTTCTGGAATATATGGTCTAAAAACTTCAATACAAGAAGTTAAAAATTCATCACTTACACTACATACAAATTCAGACTTTGAAGTATCTACTTCAACACCTGATTCTTTTAATGCATTTAAGAAAACTGCTGCTGAACCATAATTTTCTTTCCAGTTTACTACAGGATAAGTAGCTTGTAGAATTTTATCTTTATTTAATTGTCCTCTATCAACTCTTGCAATACCAAAACCTAAAGGTTCTTTATACCAAGGTTGAGATTGAATCTCTTCAATTTTATTTTTAAAATCATCTTTTGTAAATGCCATAACTTTTCCTTATAAAATTTTGAGGCTGATTATACTCAAATTTGTCATAAAAGCTTCTAAACCTAAAAGTTAGTATCCATATCAATAGTTGCCATAGAAGAATCAATACTATGTAAAGCAGTTAATAGAGCTTTTATATTTGAAGAGCGTAAAATAATCTCATATCTATATTTATTTGCCAACTTAAAAATTGCACTTTGTCCAAAGCCTACTACTTCAATATTCTCAATCTTTTTCAAAATCTTTATATATTTATCCATTTCATCTTTTACTTTTAAACCATTTGAATGGGCAAATAATACTTTTGCCATCTTTAAAAATGGAGGATAAAGCTCTTCTCTAAACTCTAATTCACTAGATAAAAACTCTTCATAATCACAATCATTCATATAAAATTCAAAGAAGTCTTGATTTTGCGTTTGAACTATTACTTCACCTTCACCTTTTCTTCCACTTCTTCCAGCTATTTGTATAAGTAAAGACAAGGCTCTTTCCCTTGATTTATAAGAGTTCATATTTAAAACAGCATCAATTCCTAAAACAACTGCTAATTTAACATTGTGATAATCATGCCCTTTTGAAAGCATTTGTGTACCAACTAAGATATCTATTTTATTGTTGTTAAAATCATTTAACACAGATTTTAGTTTTGTATCTGTTTTTATCTCATCTCTATCAAATCTTTTTATAGATTTTTCTGGAAATAACTCTTTTAATCTCTCTTCTATCTCTGCTGTACCAACTCTTAAATTATGTATTACCCCAGTATTACAAGAGGGACAGGTTTCAGGTATTTTTTGTGTGTATCCACAATAATGGCACTTTAAGGCTAAATCATTTTTATGTAAACTCATTGATACTGAACAAAAAGGACACTCTACAGATTTTCCACAATCTGTACATATTTGATATTTAAAATTTGCTCTAGTAGGTAAAAATACAATTACCTGATTTTCATTGTTTAAAGTTGAAGCTATTTTATTGATAATCTTAGGAGATAATTCTAAAGAGGAATCATCAAATAAAATCCTTTTTTTAGTTTCATAAAATGTTTGTTTTAATCTATAATATGGAATTTTATGGAAAGAAGAGATAGAAGCTGTAGCACTTCCTAATATAAGTCTTAAATCATATTTTTTAGCAATATATAAAGATAAATCTTTTGCATTGTATCTTGGTTTACTATCACTTTTATAAGACTCATCATGCTCTTCGTCAACAACTATTAATTTTAAATCCTTAAAAGGTAAAAAAAGTGCGGATCTTGCTCCTGCTATTAACTTTATTTTATTTGTATAAACACCTTCTAATATTTCATTTTTTCTTTTTTTAGATACTTTAGAGTGCCATATTGCAACATTTTCACCAAAAACTTTTTCTAATCTATTTTGCATTTGAGGTGTTAGGGAAATTTCAGGCATAAGAAGTACTGCATTTGATCCACTATTTAAAATTTTTTCTATAGTTTTTATATAAATTTCTGTTTTACCACTACCAGTATTTGCAAAAAGCAAAGCTTGTTTTTTCTCTTCACAAAAGTCGAAAGCTTTTTGCTGTTCAGTAGATAATTGTATATTTGAGTTATAATTAATCTCATCATTTATATATTCTATCTCTTTGTTATATGGGGTAAAAATGCTTAATGCCTCACCTAAAGAACAAACATAATACTGAGAGATAAATGTTGAGATTCCAATCATCTTGTCATTATAAAAGTATTTAGTAATCTCAAGTATATCATTACATTTAAAAGATGGCTTTTCAACATTTTTAATAACTACAGCTTCACATAAGTTTTTTCTATTTCTTATTGAAACTAAAACTTTTGAACCAATTTCTAGTTGTTCATCACTCTGATAAGTTAATGGTGACTGAGGAGATTTTAATATAACAAGTTCATAATAATTCATTCATAACTCACACATAATTCTTTATCACTTTTACATACAAAACTGTTATTTTCAAAAGTAAATTCTAAATATTCATCATTTGAGATATAAATTATATATCTATTTGATGAAGTTTTTATCCACTTTCCTAACTCTTTTTTGTCTTCACTTGTTGAGATTAAAGGAAAATCCAAAATATTTTTAAAAAGTAAACTTCCTTCTAGATTAACACTCTCTTTATCTAAATATATATTTTCATCTTTATTTAGTAAAACATTGGAGCTAATTTGTTTACTTATTCCGTTTCTAATAAGTGCAATTTCTGATTTAACTTTTGTTTTATTAGCAAATTCCGAAGAGTCATCAAATTTTGACAAAATAAATACAGATAATATTGAGATAACTACAAGTACTAATATTAATTCAATTAGTGAAAAAGCTTTCCTCATAATTAAAGTTTGGGTATTTTTTCAGAAATCTCTTCTAAATCGTTCTTAAAACTACTAAATTCTTGCGAAATTCTAATATAAGCAGCTAATAATTCTCTTGTATCTAAATTTTTATCTAAATCTAAATATCGAGTAATCTCTTTTGCTATTTTTTCATCTACAACAATAGTATAAGCCATATTATTTATATGAAATGTCAATTTATTTTCCAATATTCTTTGCCTCTACAAAAGTTAGAGTACTATCAATTCTTAGAAGCATATCTTGGTTATTTCTCTCCAACTCATCGTTTTTATTTTTTAAATCATCTAAATCTTGACGTAAGTTTTCATTCTCTTTTTTCAAGAGTTCATATTGATATAATAGTTTGTCAATTTTCATATTTAATTTTTCAATGATTTCCATACATATTATTTTATCTAATTTATCCTAGAAAAACTGTTTAAACAGTAAAAATTATTTTTTTATTAGTTATTAATAAAAAGTTTTCCCTGTGAATATAACGCTGCAACACCTTTTCCCCATTGTGAACAAAACTCTAAATTTTGTGGAGATAATTTAAAAGTATCATTTATTTTTGAGATCAATGTTCTTTCTTTTAAATCAAATTTATCATCAGCATGTATTAAAATCATTAATTCTAATACAACAATTTTTTTACTCTTTTCCGTTCTAAAATCTTTTAATGTATCTTCTAAAGAAAACTCATTTATATCAAAATTATCATCATTTTCAATACCCATCTCTGCACAATATTCTAAAATAATTTCTTGTTCTTTTTCACCATAATCATTATCAATTCTCGCTAAATAGTGCGCAAGTTGCAAAAAAGAGAATTTCTCTCTTGCTTCAAGTTTCATTAAAAGCATATCTATCCTAATTTAAATTTATCATTGTAATTATAGTGATAAAAAGTTAATAGTTTATAAATAGTTTTACTATTAACTTTTTAAATTTTGCAGAAAATATTTAATTAAGCACCTAAATATTTTTTTCTTATTTCATCTGAGTTAATAAGTTCTTTTGCATCACCTTCTAAAGCTACTAGACCATTTTCTAATACATACGCATAATTAGATATATCTAAAGCTGCAAAAGCATTTTGCTCAACTAAAAGAATTGTAATACCCTCTTCTTTTAATTTTATAATTGTTTCAAAAAGTTCACCCACAATTTTAGGAGCTAAGCCTAATGAAGGTTCATCTAACATTAAAAGTTTAGGTGAAGACATCAATGCTCTAGCAACTGCAAGCATTTGTTGCTCTCCACCACTCATTGTACCTCCTAATTGACCTTTTTTATCAATCAATCTTGGAAATAATTTAAACATCCTTTCTTGATACTCTTTGTATAACTCATCATTATTAAAAGCACCCATTCTAAGATTTTCTTCTATAGTTAAATTTTGGAATACTCTTCTTCCTTCTGGAACTAATGAAATCCCCTCTTTTATTATCTTATGTGTTTTATGATTTGAGATATCTAAATCATTAAAAATAATCTCACCTTTTTTCTTTACATCATTAACAATTGATTGCAAGGTTGAAGTTTTACCAGCACCATTACTTCCTATTAAAGAAACTATTTGCCCAGCTTTTACTTCAAAATCAATTCCTTTTACAGCCTTAATTAAACCATAATATACTTCTAAATTTTTTACACTAAGCATGTTTAAAATCTCCAAGATAAGCTTTTATAACTTCTTCATCTTTAATTGCATCTTTAATATCACCCTCAAAAATAGTTTTACCATAATCAAGTACCATAACTCTATCACAAAGTTTGTTTACAAATTTCATATCATGTTCAATTAATAAAATTGTAATATCAAATTCATCTCTAATCTTAAAAAAAAGTTCTGCTAACTCATGGGTTTCTTGAGGATTCATTCCTGCAGCTGGCTCATCTAATAATAAAAGTTGAGGAGAAGCTGCCAAAGCTCTTGCTATCTCAACTTTTCTTTGCTGACCATAAGAAAGTGAAGTTGCCATCTCATCTGCATATTTAGAGATACCTAGTATTTCCATAATTTCAAAAGCTCTTTTTTTAACTCTTATTTCTTCTTTAAAAAATCTAGGTAATCTAAAAATAGCTTCTAAATAAGTATACTCCGCTTGATAATCAAATCCTATTAAAACATTATCTAAAACAGTCATAGATGTAAATAATCTAATATTTTGAAAAGTTCTTGCTATTCCTCTATGTACAATTTTATGAGGCTTTATACCATCAATTCTTTGACCATGAAATTTTATTTGTCCTTGAGTTGGTTCATAATTACCTGTAATAATATTAAACATTGTAGTTTTTCCAGCACCATTTGGACCAATTAAACCATAAATCTCTTTCTCTTTTACATGAAAAGATGTTTCATTTATAGCTGTAACTCCACCAAATTTTTTTGTTACGTTACATACTTCTAAAATCATTTACCACCCTTTCTTTTTTTGAAAAATTTCAATTCAAATAATTCTTTTTTACCCATCATTCCTTCTCTTGCAAATAACATAACTATGATAAGAATAAGAGAGAATACAACCATTCTCATTCCAGGTAAACCTTCTGTTTGATAACCAAATATATTCATTGGTTCATCTAAGAATCTAATCCATTCAAGTCCAGCCATAACAAACACAGTACCAATAATAGCACCTGTTGTACTTCCTAAACCACCTAAAATTATTATAATTAAAAGTTGGAAAGTTAAGAAGAAAGTAAATAAATCTGGAGAAATAGATGTTAATAAAGCAGCTAACAGACCACCACCTACACCTTCAAAAAATGCTGAAGTTGTAAATGCTAATGTTTTCGTTTTAAAAGTATTAATCCCCATAGCTGTAGCTGCATCTTCATCATCTCTAACAGCTTTCATAGCTCTACCATACTTTGAATAGATTACATTTAAAATTGCTAAAACTGCTAAAATACAAATACCACCTGTCCAATAAAGATTTGAAAATTCAGGTATATCATTTAAACCTAAAGAACCATTTGTCACTTGAGGGTTATTGATTGCTAAAATTCTAATAATAAAACCAAATCCTAGTGTTACTATCGCTAAATAGTCACCTCTTACTCTAAATACAGGAAATGACAAAGATAAAGCTAAAAGTGATGAAACAATCCCAGCTAATAAAAGCGCCCAAATAAAATCTGCTTGTAAAACTAGTATCCATCCAGCAGGATCTTCAATATCAAATTGATAATACATAGCATCTGCATCTAAAGTTAAGATTGCTGTAACATAAGCTCCTACAGCAACAAATCCATTTGGTTCAAGTGATAATTGACCTGTAATACCATTTATTAAATTATATGAAACTGCAAGTATAATAAAAATTGCAACATTGTTAATTATCCTTACAGTATATTCATCAAAAAAGTTTTGTGCAAACCAAGTAAACCAAATAGCTGTAATTATAATCGCTAGATTTATTAATCTTTGTTTTGTAAAAATTTTATCTTCTATCATAATTAAAACCTACTCTTTTCTAAATCTTCACCCATAATTCCTGTTGGTCTAAATAAAAGTACAAAAATAAGGAAAATAAAAGCAAATGCATCTTTATACCCACCAAGTTCAGGGAAAAATGCAATAACTACAACTTCAGTAAATCCTATAATAAATCCACCAAGAACAGCACCTGTCACAGAACCAATTCCTCCAACAACAGCTGCAGCAAAAGCTTTTAATCCTACTAATACACCCATCATAGGTTCAACAGAAGGATAATTAACTGCCCAAAAAATACCTCCTACCGCTGCTAAACCTGAACCTAAAGCAAAAACCAATGAAATAATTTTATTTGCATCAATACCCATTAGATTTACTGTTTTAAAATCAAAAGATAAAGCTCGAATAGCCATACCATATTTTGTTTTATATAAGATATATAGTATTCCTGCAAGTAATATTAATGTAACAATAGGAACCATTATAGAGGATACAGAAAAGGTAACACCAACTACATTAAAAATATTTTCCATATATGCTGGAACAGGAAATGCTCTTGGAATTCCACCTGCAAAAACAGTAAAAGCATTTTCTAAAAAGAAAGATACTCCAATTGCAGTAATTAATAAAGATATTCTTGGAGCTTCCCTTAAAGGTTTATAAGCAATCTTATCTGTTAGCATCCCTAATAATGCCGAACCAATCACTGCTAATAAAACTGCTAAAGGAAAAGGTAAACCAAAAATTGCAATAAATGCATAACCTAAAAAGGCACCAACCATCATTATATCACCATGTGCAAAGTTAATAAGTCTAAGCACACCATAAACCATAGTATAACCAATAGCAATCAAGGCATACATAGATCCTAAAGAGAATCCATTTACCATCTGCTGCATAAATGTTAATAAATCCATCGAGTCTCCCAAGTTTTTTTAAGACTTTTACCATAAGAAAAGAAAAATTATTTATTTTCTTATAACAAAAAAAAAGAGCTTGGCAAAATATGCCAAACTCATAAAATCATATTTTAATTATGGATTAACAGTAGCTTTAAAACCTGCTTTACCATTTTTAATCTCTTTTATAACAGCTGATCTAGTTGCATTACCAGTTTTATCAATTGTTATAGTTCCTGAAACACCATCGAAGTTTGTTGTTTTTTTAATTTCATTGTTAACACAAATAGAGTCAGTTGGATCTTCACATCTATTCATTGCATCAAGTAAAATATTATAAGTATCAGCTCCAAGAGCAGTAAATGAATTAACCTCTTTATTTCCAGTCTCTTTTTCATGGAAAGCTACAAAGTCTGCTGAAGTTTTAGATGGAGGATTTGTATAATCAAAAAAGTCAGTAAACATATAACCTTCAATTGAATCTCCACCTAAATCAATAAATGTTTGATTTGCAACACCATCACCACTAAACATTGGTTTATCTAAACCTAACTGTTTAGCTTGTCTAGCAATCATTGAAGCTTCTGGATGATATAAAGGTAAGAACATAAAATCAGGATTTAAACTTTTAATTTGAGAAACAACTGCTTTAAAATCTTTATCCCCAGATGTTACCATGATTTTTTTAAGTAGTTTTCCACCATTTTTCTTAAATGCTTTTTGAAAAGCTTTTGCAAGACCTAGAGAATAAACTTGTGCCTGGTCTACAACTACAACTGCAGTTTTATAACCTTGCTCTTTTGCATAATTTGCAACAACTTCTCCTTGAAATGAATCTGTAAAACAAACTCTATTTGCAAAACTTCTTCTTGCTGTAAGTTTATCATTTGTAGCAACAGAAGCAATAACTGGAACTTTCTTTTTATCTGCAATTGCAATAGTCTGTGCTGTATTAGTAGAAGTTAATGCACCTAAAATAGCTACAACTTTATCTGATGAAATCAATCTAGTTGTTGCATTTGCAGTTTCTACTTTATCACCTTTATTATCTAATAAAACAAGCTTTATAGTATCACCATTTTTTAGTGTAGGTTGTAATTTATTTGCTAATTCTAAACCTAAATAACAAACTTGACCATAAGCAGCTAATGGCCCTGACATTGGCATTACTGCTCCAACTTTAATCTCTTTTGCTAATGCTATACCACAAGTTAAAGCAGAAGCTAGTGCTAAACTAATTAGTTTCTTCATATATACTCCTTTTAAATCTATTGGGAGATAATAACATAAAATTATAAAAACTTATTATAAATGCTGTATAAATTATTTATAAATTACATGTAAGTTTCTTTTTTTTGCAAGTTAGATATTTAAATAATACAGTTTTTTCCTTGGGCTTTTGCCTTATAAAGATGTTTGTCTGCTCTTTTAATTGTGTCAACTATACCCATATCATCTTTTTCATAATTTGCAGATCCTATACTAATTGTAAAATTTATTTCAAATGATTCTAGTTTTTCATTTCTTTCATTTATTTTTTCAATAAGTTTTATTGCTATTTTTTTGCAGTTTTTAAGATTACTACTTGGTAAAAGTATTAAAAATTCATCCCCACCTAATCTTACTATAAAATCATTTTTTCTTATTACTGATTTTACAATGGAAACAAGAGTTGTAATAACTTCATCTCCTCTATCATGTCCATAAGTATCGTTTATATTTTTAAAGTTATCAATATCTACTACAAATAAAGATAATCCCTCTTTACTTGATGATATTTCATTTGAATATTTATTTGAAAACTCATCTAAAAATCTTCTGTTATAAACTTTAGTCAAAGAATCAGTCAATGCAAGTTTTTCATTAAAAGCAACCTTATATTCCGACTTAATAAGCTCTCGGTTTTTTTCTTCTAACTTATCTGCCATTTTATTAAAATTATCATTTAGCAAATCAATCTCGTATACTCCACACTCTTCAAGTTTTTCAGCTGATTTTTTATTTCCAATATTTTTAGTCATCTCAATAATTTTTGATAAAGGAAGATTTATTTTTCTTACAAAATCTTTTGCTCTAAAGTGTAAAAAAACAAAAAATGCTAAATAAAAAATTATAATAGAGGCAATAATTGTGTACCCAAGATTTTTATAATAACTTTCTAAACTTCTAACCTCTGAAGTAATATTATCCTCATTTATTAAAGATACAACATACCATGATGTTTTTTTTATTTTTTCTGAGAAAAGAAGATATTTTTTGTTATTTAAATAAATCTCTCTTGAATAATTTTCTTCATTTAACACTTTACTAAATATCTCTCTTATTTTTTCGTCTTTATGATTTAAAATATTAAAACTATCCCTTTTATATATTGTTTTACCTATTTTTTCATCTTTAAAATGTTTATAATCACTACTATCTTTTAGATTAAGAGTATCTTCACTGTTTTTTGTCAGACCAATTATACTTCCATGTTTGTCTAAAAGTATTGATGACGCATTGTAAGGAATTTCTGATTCAAGAATATTTTTAATAATATTCTCAACTGTAATATCTATTCCTGATACCCCTTCTAAAAAATCATTATTGTAAATTGGGACAACTACACTCAACATCCAACCTTGACCAGCTGGATCTAAATACACATCTGTCCATACAGCTTTTTTCTCTGGATTATTTTTTTTATTTGCTTCATAATAAAAATTGTAGTTTGAGATTTCAAAATCAGAAGGGAAAACATTATATGCATTTTTTAAAAAAGGATAATACCTAATATAATTTCTATGGGAATTATAATAAGCAGCAGTTATTAAATTGTTTCTATCAACAAGTGTTTTTAATGTATTATCAAAAATTTCTGTTTTAAATATTTCTTCTTTTAAACTCCTATCTATTTTTTCCTTATTTGATACAAAAAGTGAAGCTCCATCTATATTTTTATATTTATAGAAAACTCCATTATTTGCATACCTATAATATTTACCATCAAAATCATTTAATTTAACAACATATTTAAAAAAGTTTTGATGTTCATTTTGTAAGATATAAGATAAATTTTCTATATTATTAAATTTTTGTTCAGTATCTTTAATAGAATTTTTAATCGTCGAATAAACACTTTTTTCTATATCACTCAATAAACTTTGAATGCTTATATTAACAATTTTATTATTTACTGTGAAATATATAATTAAAAGTGCAAGTTCAATAAATAGAATAGAGAATACAGATGTTTTTAAATAATTTTTATATATTAGTTTTTCAAGTCTAATCTTATTCATAATGAATCTCTATATAAAGTTTTAACTATTATATAACCTAAAGATAATTTTTATAAATAAAAAAATCAACTAAAAAAAATTCTTAAGTTTATTTATTATTCCATCTCTAAACTCATAAGAAACATATCCTCACCATCAATAACTTTTACTTGATTTGATTTACATTTTGGGCATAAAAACTCATTTTTTTCTAAAACTGATTCCTCATCACAGGATAAACAATGTATCACTACTTTCTGATGGTTAATAATAAATTGTGCATTATCACAAACTGTTTTTTCTTTAAATGTGTCAAATGCTGTCTGAAGTAAGTCTGGTTCAACACCTGAAAGTACTCCAATCTTAACTATTACTTTAGTAACTTTTGAAGATTCATTTTGTTTTGCGTGTTCCTCACAACTATCTAATAATGATTGTACAATGCTGTATTCATGCATATATGCTCCTATTTTGATGGGGACTAAATTCTTATTTATCTTCTTTTAACAAATTCTTGGAAGAAGTTCACCTGTAGGCAAATCAATAAATCTTTGAGTTCCCCAAGCTGTATTTAAAACAACTTTCCCTTTATGTTTAGATGTAACTTGTCCAATGATACTTGCTTCTTTTGAAGTTTCAATTGATTTTAAAACTTCCATTGCTTTTGAAACCTGCTCTTTTGAAATAGCCATTACAAATGTTCCTTCATTTGCTAAACTTAAAGCTTCAAAGCCTAAAAGTTCACAAACCCCATTTACCTCATCACATACGGGGATTTTTTCTTCTTCAATCTCTACGCAAATATCAGATTGCTTTGCCCATTCATTTAAAACAGCACTAACTCCCCCTCTAGTTGCATCTCTCAAAGCTCTTACATCAATCTTCGCTTCTATAAGTTTTTCAACAACTGGCCATAAAGATGCACAATCAGATTTTAAATCTGTAGAAAAATCTATCCCTTCTCTTGCTGCAAAAATTGTTGCTCCATGTTTACCAACAGAATTTGATACAATTATTACATCATCCTCTTTAATTGAGTTAGAAGAGATCCCTTTTTGTTTTATCTCGCCTATTCCAGTAGTATTAATAAATATCTTATCAACACTTCCTCTTGGAACAACTTTAGTATCACCACTTACTACAATTGCACCATTTAACTCTAACTCTTTTTCCATACTAGATACAATTCTTTTTAAAGTATCGACTTCAAAGCCCTCTTCTATTATCACAGAACAAGTAAGATATTTAGGTTTTGCTCCCATCATAGCCAAATCATTACAAGTACCACAAACTGCTAACTTACCAATATTTGCTCCTGGAAACTCTAAAGGACTTACAGTAAAAGAATCAGTTGAAAAAGCTAAAGTTCCATTTTCAATAACTGCGGCATCTTCACTTTTTGATAATATTTCATTTTTAAAAGCTTTATAAAAGATCTTTGTTATTAACTCATTATTTTCTTGTCCACCATTTCCGTGTGCTAGTGTTATATTAGTCATTTTTAACCTCTTCTTCAACTATCTCACCAAACCTCTTTAAAACTAGATTTGCATATGGAGTTTTTTCTATATTTTTTATCAATTCTTCAACAGGAATATTTTTTGACTTCCCTACTTCTTCTATATATGATTTCATAATTTCTTCATTGTATTCAGGATGAAACTGTACACCCCAAGCATTTTTCCCTAATCTAAAAGCATGATTTTTATCATGTTTATTATATGCTAGATTAATACTACTTTTAGGTAGTTCTAATACAGATTGAGAATGAATAGTATGAGCCATAAATGATTTTAGAATTCCTTTAAACAAAATGTCATCTTTAGCATTTTTTGATAAAGTTATTTCTACACTTCCTATTTCTATTCCATTGGCATGATATCCACTTACTCCACCCATACTTTTACCTAACAGTTGGTGTCCATAACATATACCTAATAATGGAATTTCATTTTTTATTAAAATTGGAATCCATTTTTCTATAGCCACACTCCATGACTCTTCATCAGTAACCATAGAATGTGAACCAGTTATAACAACTCCTGCAATAGTATCAAGTTCAGGTAAATAGATTTTTTCTTGAATATGAATTACTTCTATATCCAAATTTTGATTATCTAATTTATCAATTACCCAAGTATCAAAATCTTTATACGATTTTTTTGTATTTTCAAAAGTAATACCAGCTTTTATAATAAAAAGTTTTTTCATCTACAATAAATTTCCATATTTATAATAAGCACTACATGCACCCTCACTACTTACCATACAACTTCCTAAGGGTGAACTTGGCTTACAAGCCGTTCCAAAAACCTTACAATCATTTGGTTTTGCAACTCCACGCATAATATCCCCACAAATACAAAGTTTATGATCATCAATTTTTTCATTTGGCAAAATATCTTTATAAAGTATTTCCGCATCTAAAAAAACAAACTCATCTTTTAATCTAAGTGCAGAGTGTGAAATATCACCTAAACCTCTCCATCTAAAATGTGTAGCTCTAGTAAAATATTTATCATTTAATTTTTGTGCAGCTAAGTTTCCATCATAAGAAACTGCTCTTGAGTATTCAATCTCTAATTCACATCTATTTTCATTAAACTGTTTGACAATTGCTAATATTGATTGCATAACATCAACTGGCTCAAAACCTGCTACAACAACTGGTTTATTATAGTTTGATACAAACTCTTCATAAATCTTTGAACCTGTAATCACACTCACATGAGAAGGACCAATAAAAGCATCTATTTTACAATCTTCACTATCAAGTAAAACTCTCATTGGTTCTGGTACAGTTATATGATTTATATGAAAAAAAACATTCTTTAATTTATTTTTTGTTACATGTTCTAAAAGTGCAGCTGTCATAGGAGTTGTCGTTTCAAATCCTATTGCAAAAAATATAATCTTTTTATTTGGATTTTCTTGGGCAATTTTTATAGTATCTAAAGGTGAATATACAAATCTTACATCAGCACCTTTACTTCTTGCATCTTGCAAACTTCCACGACTTCCTGGAACTTTAATCATATCACCTAAAGTAACTAAGATTACATCTTCTTGTAAACTTAAAATATATGCATGGTCTATTCTCTCTTTTGGCATTACACAAACAGGGCAGCCTGGACCATGAATAAACTCAATATTTTTTGGCATAAGTTGATTAAGCCCATATTTCATAATAGTATGAGTATGTCCTCCACAAACTTCCATAACATTTATTTTTCTTGGAAGTTTTGAAGATTCTTCATCAATCAACTTTTTTAAGGCTTTAATAGCTTTTGGATCTCTAAACCCATCATATAGGTCTTTTAGTTTTAATTCTGCCATTTTAAGCTCTATTGGCACAGGCATCATCTTCAAGTATTGCCTGACGCCTATCATCCTCTTCCATTTTTTCTATAATTTCTCGATAAACTTCTAATGATGCCAAAGCATCCTTTTCATCTATTTTATTCATTGCAAAACCAATATGAATAAGTACATAATCTCCAACTGTAACAGGCTGGTCTATTAAATCTAAACTTGCTTGTCTTTCAACTCCCATTGTATCTACAGTTGCTATATTATTTTCTTCATCTATTTTTGTAACTTTTGATGGTATTGATAAACACATATTATTTTCCTAAAAAATGTCCCATTTCCAGGGACCTTTATAATCTTTAATTACTTTTATCAAAACTTGTAAAAAGTTTTGAATGTCCCTTTTCAAAATCTAGATTTTAAAAAGCACATTTTGTAACAAACTTTAAAGAGTGTAACGAGTTACACCTAAACTATCTAAACTTTCTTTTAAAATTAATCCAATCTACAACTGCTTGTAAAGAGTCTTTATCTTTAGTAGAAACTTCCAAAATATCAACATTTGGTTTTAGTTTTCTTGCTACTTCTTTCTCTTTTTCTAAATCATATTCAAAATAAGGAAGGAGATCAGTTTTTGTAAATAAAATCAGATCAGCAGCACGGAACATAACAGGATATTTTGCTATTTTATCTTCCCCTTCTGGAACTGAAACTAATACAATATTCAAATGAGTACCTACATCATAAGATGCTGGGCAAACTAAATTTCCTACATTTTCAACAAAACATACATCTAAATCATCTAAAGGCATATCGTGTAACCCTTTATGAACCATAAAAGCATCTAAGTGACATGCACTTCCTGTTTGTATTTGTACAGCTTTTATATCCTTCGCTTTTAATCTATCAGCATCTTTATTTGTTTCTAAATCACCTTCTACTACTCCATATTTAAAATCAGCCAAATCAGCTAAATGCTCTAATAGTGTAGTTTTCCCACTTCCTGGACTACTCATAAGATTTATTCCTAAAACTTTGTGATTGTTAAAATGAGCTCTATTATGAGCTGCTTCGTGATCATTTTTATCTAAAATCTTTTTTATTACAGAAACTGTTTTACTATCATTTAATTGTGGGTTATGATGTAAAGTTTCATGTGCAGCTTGATGAGAAGATGAATCTCCATGTTCATGTGAGTGTTCATGACTATGCTCATGGTCGTGGTGGTGATGATGGTCTGTTATACTACATCCGCAATCTTGACACATTTTTTATCCTTTTCTTTGTTGTGAATATCTGTTCATTTTAGACAGTCTAGTAAATCTAAACTAAAACTAAACTAATATTATGGTACACTTATGTATTATTTGAACCATTAAATTTATAATGTTACATTTTAAATAAAATTATAAGAAGAAATAGCTATGAGATGTCCCTTTTGTAAAAGTAAAAGATTGTATAACCTACAAAATAATTATAAAAAATGTAGTGTATGTAAAAAAAAATTTTCTCTTAAAAAACTAGAAATAGACAAAAGAGTTATTGAGCTTTTTTGTAATAATATTAACGCGAATAGATGTGCAAAAATATTAAATGTAAATTATAGAACTATACAAAATAGATTTACTCTTTTTAGAAAACTTATTGCTTACTATTTAGAAGAACAACATTACAATACAGTACAAGATAATAGTTCATATGAAGAATACTATTACTTTACAAACAGACAAAAAAAAGATAAAAGTCGTTCCCTATATGAAGCTATAAATATAATAGGTTTTTACTCAAATAAAAAAGTTTTTACACTTTTAATGCCTAAGCTTAGTAGATATGATAGAGGAGAAGATAATAAAAACTTCGAAAACTATTTAAAATGGCATAAAATATATTCTCAATACGCATATACTACACCTTTACATATTTTTTGGAAATATTTAGAAGAAAATCTTAAAAAATACAAAGGTGTAGATGAAGAAAATTTTTTTTACTATTTAAAAGAGTGCGAATTTAAATTTAATTATCTGCAAAACAAACAAATTGAGATATTAAAAGAGTTATATTATAACTAATTCTTATAATTAGCTTTTTATTATATTAATTTTTTATAAAATGATAATTTTTATCAATTAGCTAAAGATAATATAATCTTAATTCATTATAATATCAAAAAATTTAAGGACGTTTATGTTTAGTAATGCTTTAAGTAGATTTAGACTTATATCTGCAATTGAAGGTTTATCTTATTTAATTTTAGTTTTTGTTGCAATGCCTATAAAATACATTGGAGAAAACCCTTACCCGGTAAAAGTCTTTGGAATGATTCATGGTGTTTTATTTATAATTTTTATGATTTCATTATTTGAAGCAAAAATAAAAGAGAAATGGAATACTGGTTTAATGTTTCAACTTTTTGTATTATCTCTTATCCCTTTTGGCGCATTTGTTATTGAGAGAAAAATAAAGCCTAAAGCAGTTTAATATGTTTTTATTAGAACAGGGCTTTTTAAATACAAAAGCCCCTTTTTTTTTAGATTTAATCACTATCTATTTTGCTTTTTTGCCTATTTTATTAGCAATAAGCATAAGGTTTGCTATAAAGAAAGAGTATAAAAAACATTTAACTTCTCAATCGATTATATTATTTTTTACTCTTTTTATGATTATAATATTTGAAACAGGAGTTAGAATTACAGGTGGTTTTATTGAATTCTCTAAAGAGTCAACTCTAGTATCTTACTCATTTTTATTAAGTTTTCTAATAATTCATATAATCATTGCTATTTTTTCAGTTGCTGGATGGCTTTATCTTTATATATACTCATATAAACTATATAAAAATAATCAAGTGGAAAAACTTAAAAGTAGTAAACATAAAAAAATTGGTAAATATATTTTTCTATGTTTAACTTTAACATCTTATAAGGGAGTAGCTATTTATATTCTACTATTTTTCTAAATTTGTGAATATAGTTGTCCCATTGCAATTCCACCATCATTTAAAGGGATATTTTTAGAATAATAATATCTCTTTTTGCTCTTTTCCAAATTTTCACAAACTGCTTCTAGGAGTGTTTTATTTTGAAATACGCCACCTGTTAATACAATAGGAAGTTTATATAGATTTGATATATCTAAGATTAGATTAACAAGCATATTTATAAACTTAGTACATATAAGTTCTTTATTATTATCTTTTATAATCTCTTTGATAGCCATTGATAAATCTATATCTTCATCTTCAATCTTATAAGTATAAGCTTCTTTAATATTTCTATTATATGCCATTTCAATTTGAAGACCTGTTTGACCTTCATAAGTTTGAATTTGTAATATGCCACTAAAAGATGCTATGGCATCAAATAATCTTCCAAGTGAGCTTGTAAAAGGGGCATTTAAACCTTTTTGCCAAACTGTATGCATTATTTTAATCTCATTTGTTGAAAATGCTTTTACAGTAGGAGTATCTAAAGTTAATATTTCATCAAGTGAAAAAGTATCAAAAAGTAAAGAAAGTGCAACTCTTTTAGGCTCTTTTACTGACTTTTCTCCACCTAAAAGTTTAAAATATTTAAAATGTTTAATTCTTTTATACTCTTTTTTATTTGCAATAAAAACCTCTCCACCCCAAATATTTTTATCATCACCATAACCTGTACCATCAAAAGAGAAAGCTAAAACCTGCTCATCTAATTTATATTCTGCCATAGTTGATAAAACATGTGCATAATGATGTTGTATTTGTACGATTTTAATATTTTGAGTTTTTGCCCATTTAACACTTTCATAATTTGGATGTTTATCACAAACTATAATATCTGGTTTAAAGTCATAAAAATTTTTAAAAGTATTAATTGTTCTTTCAAAATATTCCATTGAGGTAATAGAGTTTAAATCTCCTATATGAGGAGATAATACTAAGTTGTTTTCAAATGCTAATGCAATAGTTGCTTTTTGATTTGCACCTAAAGCTAATATCTTTTTGTCTGTTTTTTTATCAAGTTTTATTGATGATGGTGCGTAACCTCTTGCATTTCTTAAGACAGAGATATCATCATTTACAACTTGAACAACAGAATCATCACAAGCATTTATTATCTCTCTATTGAAATCTAAAACAAAATCTATAACGTTTCCAAGCTTTTGAAGTAACTCCTCTTTTTGTCTAATTATTGGTTCATCTGAAAGATTGGCACTAGTTGCAACAATTGGATTTTTTAGATGCTTAAAAAGTATTATATGTAAAGGAGTATAAGCTATAAAACACCCTAATCTATCAATATTTGGTGCAACTTGTGAACTCAATTTTGAACTTATAGTTTTAACTAAAGTTATAGGTTTCTCTTTTGAGACAAGTATCTCTTCCTCTTTTTTTGTTAATTTTGCAAACTCTTTTATCTGAATAATATCTTTAAACATAACTGCAAATGGTTTTGTAGGTCTATTTTTTCTTTCCCTTAATTTTCTAACTACTCTATCATTTGTTGCATCACAAATTAAATGAAAACCACCCATACCTTTTATAGCTACAATTTCACCTTTATCTATTTTTAAAGCAATATTTTTAATTGCACTTTCATTAGATGATATTAATTGATTTTTTGAATCATACAAGGCGATTTTTGGTCCACACTTTTCACAAGCTACTGGTTGTGCATGGTATCTTCTATTTGTTGGATCCATATACTCTTTTTCACAATCATTACACATCTGAAAATTTGCCATAGAAGTATTACATCTATCATAAGGAACTGTTTTTATAATAGAATACCTAGGTCCACAGTTTGTACAATTTGTTAAAGCATAGTTATACCTAAAGTTGTTTTTATCATTTATATCATTAATGCAATCATCACATACTGCCATATCAGGGGAGATAATTGTGGTTTTATTTGAAGTATTTTCACTTTTTGTTATTTCAAAACTATTATAGTTTTTTTGTTTAATTTTAGTTTTTTTTATTGAATCTATTTTTGATAAAGGTGGTGCATAGTTTTCAAGTTTAGTTAAAAAGTTGTTTATAGAAGTAGTGTCACCTTCAAGATGAATATTTACACCTTGGTCATCATTGTTAACCCATCCATTAAGATTGTTTGAAATAGCTAAGTTATAAACAAAGGGCCTAAAACCCACCCCTTGAACAATACCTTTTACTTCAATAAAAACTGCTTCCATTTATTTTCCATTTATTTTTTATAATTGTATTGGAAAATCCTTATTATAATATAATTTAGAAGTTTTATTGAAAGCTTTAGCAATTAGTTTATTTATAATCTCCTCACCTATATAATCTCCGCAAAATGAGACTCCATCAACTTCAAACTGTTCATTTACCTCATCATATAAATCACTAATAAAATATATAAAGCTTTCAACATAGCCTAAAGATAGAGTTTTTTCTTCAACTCCTGCAAGTTTAAAACTAATGCCACTTTTTATAAAACTAACAATATCAAACTCTTTGTTAAATAATTTATCACTTTTTTTAAGTTTATAATCTATTCTTGGTCCCTTTTGTAAAAGGCAAGATTTTGCAGTTTTATAAATATCATCCAAATCCAAAATAGTTGAAGCTATTTTCCACAAGTTTGTAATAGAATTTAGATTATTATCTATATTTGACTCTATTGCTTTTTTATAAATATCTGGAAATTTTTCTTTATAACTATTTATTAGTTTATCACCATTTTCAGTTTTTTCAATATTTTCAATAAGCTCACTTATACTATTTGGAATATTATATTTTACAATATCAACAAGACCATCAATTTTTGATGAATACAGATTGATACCATCATCATATTTTGAAGAGATAAAAAAGTTTAAAACTGTTTTTTCATAAAGTTTATTTTCATCTAGTAAGACCATAAATTGAGACTTAGACTTCTCATCAAAACTATTATAAACCTTATTTAATCTTTTATCATAACAATTGTTTTCAAGTATATAGATATTGTTTTCTGTTACAGAAATTTTTGGAAAATTTAACTCTCTTTTATATTCAACTGTAACACTAGATTCTTGATTATCTTGCTCAATACTTAAAAAATCTATATTTAATTTCTGTAACTCTTTTGAAAGTAAATATATTACTAAATCCCAAGAAGCAATCACATTGATCTTATCAAATTCTATTTCCATACTTTTTTTATAGATTGCATTTAGATTAAATTCAATAATTGGTTTTTCAAGACTTAAAAGCAATATATTTTTTTGTTTTGAACCAACTGCTATTTTTGACAGATTATTAATATCTGTACATAATACAGTTTGATTTTCATATTCAACTTTTTCCAATTTTTTTAGATATATTTTTTTATTTGCATTTTTTATCTCTAATGTTTTGCCTTGGGCAATTTTAGAAGCTAAAAATTCAAAACTATTTTTGAAATTATCAAATTCAATTTTTTCTTTATTTTCGAAGATATCAAGAGATTTAACATTGGAAGTTGTACCACAAAGTTGACAATTTATGAAGGGATTATAATAATTTGTCATTTCTTTATTTTCGATTTCTGCTAAACAATTTGAACAATAAGACTTTTGGCAACTATCTAGGGTATATTGATAGTTTATAAGAGGTATTTGTGATACAACTTCCAATGCAAAATCTTTTAAAAATATTGATATTGGAAGTTCATTTGACAACTCATCTGAAATTTTTAGTAATCTTTCTTCTTCATCTTCTACATATAAAAATATATTTTCATTTTCTCTATTAATATAATATTTTGTCTCCTTTTGTTTTAATATGTTATCAATATACTCAACAAAATAATTATTGTTTGATTGATAAACAAATTTATATTCTAGAATCATTTATAATCTCTCTTTTAAAAGATATTTTTGAAATATCTTCAATAGTAATATCTTTGTTTCTAATAGATATCTCTACACCCATCTCTTCTAATGATTTAATAAGTGTATGTTCCATAGTAGCTGTTGCTTTTACAATCTCTTCACTTAAATCAAAAGTTGTATCATCTGCTATTCGTTTAGGAATAACTCCAATAACATGAGTTTCAGGCAAATCTCCATTCATTTTTATCATATTTAATGTCTGTAACATCTCAATTTCATGGGCACTACCTTGCCAATCAATCTCGGAAGGTGCCTTTAAATAATCAAAAAAATAAACATCACCTGCTTTTGAATCTAGTGCATCAATACAATCAACCACATAAACTTTATCAAATTTGATGATTAGAGGAATTAACCTTTGGGCTAAAGTTCCTCCATCAACTATATTGACACTATGTTTGTCAGATGAAAACTCATATTTTTCATCTATATAATGTATAAAATGAGCACCTATACCCTCATCTTGAAACAAAATATTACCAATTCCTAGTATTAATATATTCATTATTTTTTACTTTTAATCCATCTGTAACCACTGATAATTGAATCCATAGCTCCACTTTTACCGTATACAGAATTAAATACTGCTAGATATACATGTATTGGCAAGAATATAATAAATACCCACATAAATATATGGTGTAATTCTCTAACCCATGCTAATCCACCTAAAAGTACTTCAAAACTTCTCATTACATCAAAAAGTACTCCGCCCATTCCCTCATGATAAACATGTACATATAAAATAAGTCCTGTTAAAGATATCATCACTATAGATATATATATACCTACATATGCCATAAATTGAAGAGGATTATAAACACCTTTTCCATGTGGATGTTTAGTTATTAACATATAATAACCTATTTGTTGTATCCAAACTTTTGGATTTATAAAATCCCAGAAAGAATCCCTTTCTAATCTACTTTGCTTATCAAAAATAAATAGATAAAATTTTCCTATTGTAACTGCAATTAAAAGAAAACCAAAAATAATATGCCACGATCTAAATAAAGCATTTAAAAAATTTGTTGGTTCTCCCCCATTTGTTGCAGGAGAAATAAAAGGATAGGCAATATAAAATCCTGATGCAGTTAATATTACAATTGCAATTGCCCTAACCCAGTGAGTTACTCTAAGCCAATATGAAAATTCATAATGTTTTTTTATCATAATTTGCTCCTAACAGCTAGTTCCATAAACTGGGTCAACTTTGTAAACTCCCAGGTTATTACCTTTTTTATCCATTACATGAACAGCACAAGCAATACATGGGTCAAAACTATGAATAACTCTAATAATCTCTAAAGGTTTAGAAATATCTTCTACTTTTAGACCAATTAGATTTGTTTCATAAGGACCTTTTTGACCTTTAGAATCCTCAGGACCAGCATTCCATGTTGAAGGTACAACTGCTTGGTAGTTTTCTATAACACCATTTTTAATTCTAATCCAGTGTGATAACATACCCCTTGGAACATCACCAATAAATCTTCCTTTATACTCTTTATCTTTATCTATAAGATAAGAAGCACAAGTATCTTGGTCAACTTTTAAGTTTTCAATTAATGTATTAAATGTCTCATCACCATTTTTAATGATTGCCATAGCTTGTAAACATCTAGCAGCTGTTCTACCTAGTGCAGTAAATAAAGCTTCTGTTGGCAATCCAGTTTCTGCTAAAAATTCATCTACAACTTTTTTAATTCTTTTATTTCCACTAGCATAAGATACTAATACTCCAGATAATGGTCCAACCTCCATCGGTTTTCCATCATATCTTGGTGATTTAATCCAAGAGTATTTACCTTTATCATCTACTGATTTAGAATGAATCTCTTTCCCATCAGGCCCAACAGTCATTCTATCATTTAATCCAGTATATTTTGGATTTGTTTTTCCATTATATGGATGTAAAGGTTCATCATCTGCATACCATGCATGAGTTGCTTCTTCTGTGATTAAATCTTCATTGATTGGATAAACTTTTGATAAATCTCCATTCATAATAATACCAGTATCAAATAGATACTCAGTTCTGTTTAATTGCATCTCTTGATGTGACATAAAGTTCATAGTTCCAGCTTTTTGAACAACACTTTCTTCACTTGCATAAACACTTGCAGCCATTTTAATATCTGCATAATATGCATGTTCAATAAACTCTGCAACCTCTTTATACTTAACCATATATTCGCCAAGTCTTGATGGATCTAATAGATCCATTACACAAGTAACCCCACCAACAGTTAAACTTTGAGGGTGTGGTTGTTTACCACCAAACATTGCCATAAGTTGTGCAGCAGTTCTTTGTACTTCTAGTGCTTTTAAATAGTGAGAAAGTGCAATAAGGTTTTGTTCTGGAGTAAATTTAAATGTCCCATGTCCCCAATATGCATTTGCGAAAGGCCCTAATTCACCCTTATCAACAAAAGCTTTTACTCTATCTTTAACTTTTACTAAATCATTTTCTCCTGTTGCAATTGGATATTTAGTATATTTGAAAGCTTCTTTTGCTGCTTTTGCAGGATCTGCATCAAGTGCTGATACAACATCAACCCAATCTAATCCATGTAAATGATAAAAATGTACAACATGGTCATGCATAAATAGTGCTTGATTCATTAAACTTCTAGTTAATTTTGCATTTAAAGGAGGAACAATTCCTAAGGCATTTTCAACTGCTTCAATTCCAGCTCTATAGTGAGAGAAAGTACATACACCACAAATTCTTTGCATAAGAAAACCTGCATCCCTTGGGTCTCTATTTTTTACAATTGTTTCTAACCCTCTCCATAAAGTAGCTGATGAGAAAGCATCTTGAATTACATTATTTTCATCAACCTCTACTTCAATTCTTAAGTGTCCTTCAATTCTTGTTATAGGGTCAACAATAACTCTTTTTGTTGCCATTTTCTACTCCTCATCTTTTGGGTTTTTAAATTTTGAAATTGCAGCGTGTGCAGCTATACCAATACCAGTAACTGCTAATAATCCAACACCAATTTTATCTGCTGTTGCATCTGCACCTAAGCCACCAAATACAGTATCATATAATCTATCAGCAACTGGTTCTTCAAATGGTCCCATAGTATCCCAAAAATCTGGTTCAGAACAACCTATACAACCATGTCCTGCTTGAATTGGCCAAGAGGTATGTTGGTTAAATTTATTTTTAGAACAGTTATTAAATGTATATGGTCCTTTACAACCAACTTTATATAAACAATAACCTTTTTTCGCACCTTCATCACCAAACTCTTCAACAAACTCACCTGCATCAAAGTGACCTCTTCTTTCACATAAATCGTGAATTCTTTGTCCATACGCCCATTTTGGTCTATTATAAGCATCTAATGCTGGCAGTGTACCATAAAGAATAAAATGTAATAAAGTTCCTACAATATTTTTCTCACTTGGAGGACATCCTGGAACATTAATAACTGGTTTGTTAGTAATTTTACTTAAAGCAACTGCTCCAGTTGGATTAGGAATTGCAGCTTGAACACCACCAAAAGATGAACATGTACCAATAGCAAAAATTGCTTTTGCACTTTCACAGGCTACTTTAGCACTATGTTCACCAGTATTACCATGACCACCAATTGTTAAATAAAAATTTGTATCTCCACTTGGAATACCACCCTCAACCATAAGGATATAGTTTCCTTTATGCTTTTCAATTGCATGCTCTAAGTTATGTTCAGCTTGCCACCCTGCACTAGCCATTAAAGTTTCATGATACTCTAAAGAGATATAGTCAAAAATCAATGAATCTATAGTAGGGGCATCAGTTCTTAATAAAGATTCAGAACATCCCGTACACTCTGCCATATGAAGCCAAATAATTGGCAATCTATCACTTATTTCAGCAGCTTTTGCAACTAATGGTGTAAAGTTAGCTGGTAAAGCTAACATAGCTGTAACTGCTGTAGCCCATTTCATAAAGTCTCTTCTTGAGATACCTTTCTCTTCTAAAACTTGTGGAATAGATTTTTTTTCATCTAATTTTGGAAGTTTTTCAAGAGTCTCTAATCTTTTAGAAAGTCTGTTAAATAAACTATTCTCTTTCACAATTTTTTCCTTTATTGAACAATTATTCATTCATAATTAGATTATAAAAAATCAGGGCAAAAAAATTTGACACCAATAAATATTTGAATGAATATTCATTATTTATAAAGAATATTACATGACTTAAACTTAACTTTAACTAAAATACTAGTTATTTTATAAAAATTTTTTATTATAATTAATTATAATCTTTCTAATGTGACTTTAGTGTGACAATTAACCAATTTTTTATGCTTTAGGACATTATTTTTACATTTTAGTTTATATACAAATAATTAAAATAAGATATTAGATAAACTAATATCTTATAATTAATTAAAATGCTTTTATAGATTGATTTTTAAATTGTAAATTTTTTTTACTAAAAATCTAAAGGATACTCTTTTGGAATATGTAAATTAATATTTTTAAGATTTTTTCCTATTTTTGAAAGTAGTATTGAGTTTGCAAAAAGATTTCCACATATTATTAAATCATTTGATTTTATCTCTTTTTTTATAGTATTTACATTATCTGTAATAAAATCAGATAAACTTTCAAAGAAAGAGTATGCAATCATAGTATCTTCAACACCAGCCATTTTATAACTCATTGAACTTTGAATTATTCTTCTGTAATCTAAATAGTTTTTACCATCTATTTTAATCACATTCATATCTATTTGAATTCCACCTTTTCCATTATATAATAAAGCACAATCTTCAAACTCTTTATAATCTCTCATTCCTAATGTATATGCAAGAATATTCATTATTGATGCAAAACTATCACTATCTCTGTCTATAAACTCTTTTTCAAAATATTTAGAATATTTATTTTTATAATTTTCTACTAATCTTTCACAATTTTCATCAATAGACTTTATATCTTCTAAACAATTATCCACACTGTTTAGTACATTTGGAACATAAATCACATCTTTTGTTCCAACTTCAGGAAGATTTATTTTAATTGCCGATTCATCGCTATCGTATGAGAAGTAAACTCCTATAGTAGGAACATTTTTTAAGCTAAACTGATCAATTTTTGCTTTAAATACTGAACCATATTCATCAAAATAATCTTTGCAAGAGTTTACTTGTCTATTTAAATTATAATCATATTTAGGGAAAAGGGTTTTTTCTCCATGTATTACAATATTTTGTTTATCATTATATGTAACTTTTAAACCATCTTGATAAATCTCATCATTAACATATAATAAATAATCAATTCCATTTTCTTTTAAAGCATTTGAAAATAATACAGTCTCTTTATCATCAGGTATTTTTGCATAAATAAATCTAGTATTTGAATACTCTTTATTAGAATTTTGTAAAAGTTTAAATCTAAGTTTTACAAGAGGTCGTTCGATTGAACATAACAATTGTAAATCTTTTTGTGATACTTCTAATAAGTTTGATACTGCATTAATATTTGTAATTAAAAGCTTAACTTCATAACCTTTTGCTTCAAAATCTTCTCTTAATTCATATGAAGGTAAAAATAAATCTTTTAACCCATTGTGAGTTTCATATCTAGATACTCCACCATCTTTTATTTTGTTTATGTCATTTGAAAAATCAATATGATTTTCTTCTAAAATTCTTTTAATTTGATTATTAGTAAGTAATGATATATTTAGTTTTATTCCTTTATCTTCTAACTCTTCATTATTTTCAAAATCAAAACTTTCTAAAACTTCTGCACTTGATAAATATATAGATAAAGGTAGTTGTTGTTCCAGATTTTTAAAAAAATTTTCTACTTTTTCTTGTGTATCATCACAAACTAAAAGAATAAAACCTTTATACATTTTTGTACTAACATTAACATTTGATTCTTTAGCAATATCATCTATAATATTTTTAAAATAAAAATTTGTACTTGAAAAATTGATTTTATATATTAATTCCATGTTGTATCTTCCTCATTTGGAATTCTAGTTAAATGTTCACCATTGTAACTTCCAATTAATTCTTGAGCAATTTGTTTAATAGATTTATTATCTTTTCTTTTCATATTAATTCCTATAGATTCAAGCTCCTTTAAAGCTTGTCCTATATATTCGTCAAATCTTTCTTCAATAGTTTTTGTAAGACCAATATCAACACTTTCGATATCTTCTGGTATTATTCCTAAAATAGTAACTTCTGCATGTTTATCTAAAACAGAACAAATCTCTAACATCTCCACAATTTCAACTTCATGGGCAGTTTTTCTATATTGACCAAGTCCCAATAATACATCAGAAGGCAATCTAAAAATCTCCCCTGCTTTATCTTCGATTGATACTGTATCTAAAATAATTACATTATCATACTCTTGAAAAAATGTCATTAATTTAAATCCTAATGTACCACCTTCAATTATCTCTAAACTATCATCAAATTCAAAATTCTCATCTAAGTATTTTGAGGCATAAATCCCTACACCTTCATCTTTAAATAGTACATTACCTACACCAATAACAATATTTTTCATTAAAATCCCTGCGTATAAAGTTTTATTAAAATTAAAATTTATAATCTAATATTTTAACTTAAATAAACTTTTATAAAAAAATAGGCTGTGATAAAAAAACACAGCCTATTACAAATAGAAACACTAATCTATTTTCCTTGCGATTCTACTTTACCTTTTGAGTTAACGATATTTTTATTAACAAATTTAGTTCCACCAAATACAATATTGATATCACCCTCTCTCCAGAAAACGGTTCTCCAGATTTGATAATAAATATGTGACATAACCCACATAATTAATATATACATAGCTGTATGGTGAGCAATTCTAACTCCCATATTTCCACCAAATACCCAAAGTGTCCAATCAGTAGAAAAGTGTAAAATCCATGGCCACCATGCTCCAATAGAACTTTGACCTGAAGCTAAACCATGTACATACATTTGAAGACCAGTTAATAACATAAATACTAATAAAATATGAAATAGAGTAAAGAACATAATATTATAACTATCACTATGTTCTGTATCAAATTTTTTTCTTCTATTAAAAGTAATTAAGTTAAAAAATACTTCACAAAACTCAATAAAATTCTTTTTAGTTGGTAATATCTTCTTATAAGGTTTTTCAAATCTTGAAAAAAGATATAAGTAACCAATTAAAATTGCTGTTACATCAAATATAATGGCAACAATAAAATGTCCCCATCTATTCCACGCCATCACATATTTATCAACTGCAGGATCTGCAATAAAAGTTTGATAATATGGATGACCTATATATAGCCCGGTTATGACTGCAACAACCATACAAATTGCATTCATCCAGTGAATGGTTCGCATGATTGGAGTCATTCTCTCAACCCGCTTCATTTTAGGCACGGCATCCTCCTACTGGATCTACTTTATATACTGCCAATTCTTTACCTCTTGTATCAACAATGTGAACTGCACAAGCAATACAAGGGTCAAAACTATGCACTGTTCTAATAATCTCTAAAGGTTGGTCAGGGTCTACAACTTTAGTACCAACTAAAGAAGCTTCATATGCACCCATTCTACCTTTATAATCTTTTGGAGCAGCATTCCAAGTTGAAGGAACAACTGCTTGATAATTTGCAACTTTTCCATCTTTAATCTTAACCCAGTGACCTAAAGCACCCCTTGGAGCTTCTGCCATACCATAACCTTGAGCATCTTTTGCAACTTTGTCAAAATCAAATTCAGTCCAAGTTGATAAATCTCCCGATGCGGCATTAGCAGCTAATTCATCACACCACTCTAAAACAGCATCTGCCATCAATTCAGTTTCAATAGCACGTCCTGCTGTTCTTCCAACAGTTGAGAATAATACTTTTGTTGGTAAATTTCCATTTTTAAGGAAAGTTGTAACATGCTTAGTGATTCTCTCATCACCCCTTGCAACACCAACAATCATTCTAGCTAATGGTCCCACTTCCATTCTTTGGTCATCATATAGTGGAGATTTAATCCAAGAGTATTTTTTATCTGTATCTAAATATGCAATTCCATCTTTTTTCTCTTTAAATCCAGTATAATTAGGATTTGTTTTCCCACTAAATGGGTGAAGATTTTCATTTCCTTCATACCAAGCGTGAGTTACATCTTCAGTGATTTTTGATTGATCTAAATCAAACACTTTTGATAAATCTTTATTCATTACAATACCACTTGGGAAAAGTTTTTTTGCTTCATAAAATGGTGTATCATCAAGATTAAAGTCACCATATGACATAAAGTTTCCTAATCCTCCACCAACACCAGCTAGTGCCTCATCAGCATACATAGTACCAGCCATATATACATCTGGAAGATATGCTTGTTTTATAAATTTTTGAGCTAATTGAATAATATCTTTAAACTCTGCAATTCTTGCAGGGTTTTTAATATCTTGTACACAAGTTACTCCCCCAACAACAATTGATTGTGGATGTGGATTTTTACCACCAAAAATAGCTTGAGCTTTTGCAATTTTTCTTTGTAAATCTAAAGCATCTAAATAGTGAGAAAGACCAATAAGGTTTTGTTCAGGAGTTAACTTATATGCTTTACTTCCCCAATAAGCATTCCCAAATATACCAAGTCTTCCTTGTTTTACATATTTAGTAACTCTTTCTTGAACTTCAGCAAATACATCTTCACTAGCATTCCAAGGTCTAGCCCCTGAAACTTTTGCCCATTTTTGAGCCTCTAAAACAGTTGCTTTTGGATCAGCTTTTAAAGCTTCTGTAATATCTACCCAGTCTAATGCATGTAGATGATAGAAATGAACAATATGGTCATGAAGATATAATGCACCTTGCATTAAGTTTCTAACAAGTCTTGCATTTTTTGGAATAGTAACACCAAATGCATGCTCAACCGCTTCAATTGATCTTTGATAGTGTGTACCTGTACAAACTCCACAGATTCTCATAGCTAAAAGACCACAGTCTCTAGGGTCTCTACCTTTTAAAATCTCTTCAATTCCTCTAAACATTGTAGATGAACTAAACGCATCAGTAATTACATTATTATCATCAATTACTGCTTCTATTCTTAAATGTCCCTCAATCCTTGTTATTGGATCTATTACTACGTGTTTACTCATTACTCTTCTCCATCTTCACTATGAACTGTTCTTTTTCCAATTGCAGCACTTGCTACCGCATGTACACCGATACCAATTGTTGTTGCCGTTAATAATCCTAAACCAAACTCATCAACTGTTTTTTCTACCCCACCAGTTGGTGCTTTGATATTAGCATCTGCCATTGGTCTTTCATAAGCATATTTATCCCAGAAATCAGGCTCAGAACAACCAATACAACCTCGACCTACACCAATTGGCCAGTTTGCACCTTCGTTATATCTAATAATAGAACAATTATTAAATGTCATAGGACCTTTACAACCCATTTTATATAAACAGAAGTTGTTTTTAGCACCTTCATCTCCCCACTCTTCAACAAATTCTCCAGCATCAAAGTGAGCTCTTCTCTCACAGTTGTCATGAATTCTATATCCAAATGCGAATTTAGGTCTTAATAATGAGTCTAACTCAGGAACTTGACCAGTTAATACATAATGTAAAACAACACCAACCATATTTGCAGGGTTTGCCGGACAGGCAGGGATATTAATTACTGGTTTACCTTTAACTAAATCCATAACACCAACTGCACCTGTTGGATTTGGAGCAGCAGCAGGAATCCCACCAAAAGTAGCACATGTTCCAACAGCTACAACAGCAGCAGCATCGTTAGATAATCTTTCTAAGTGTTCTTGGAAAGTTTCACCACTTGCACCAATTGTTCCATATTGACCATTCATAGCTGTAGGAATTGCACCCTCAACAAATAATAAATACTTCCCTTTAAAGTGATGAATTGCATCTTCTAATTGTGCATCAGCTTGATGTCCAGAAGCAGCCATAATAGTTTCATGGAACTCTAAACTTAATACATCAAATATTAAATCATCTACAGTTGGTGCAGAAGATCTTAATAAAGCTTCTGAGTTACCTGCACAATCTTGTAATTCAATCCAAATTACAGGAACCCTATTCATTAACTCTGTAGCTTCAGCAACTAATGGAGTAAACATAGGAGGTAACATTAATGTAGCAGTTGTTGCACTTGCCCATTTCATGAAATCTCTTCTATTCACACCTTCACTCTCTACGATATCCATCATATCAATATCTTTAAGTGCTGGTTGCTTTTTTAATGCCTCTAATCTAGTTTTTGCTTTTTCAAAAAGCTTACTATAATATGCATCACCTTTATTTGTATCGACTCTAGCAGAATTCTGGGTAAAAACTTTTTTTACCATGTCGTGAGAATCAACCATTAACCTCTCCTTTGTCTTATTTAAATGAATGTTCATTTAGCATCATTGTAAAATTATCCTTTAGATACTTAAGCTAAACTTATTATTTTTAACTAATATTTAGGGTGAAAAAATAAAAAAATATTTTTTGTTTTTATATAAATAAGATTAAATGCTATGTTTTCGTTGATTAATAAAATATGAGTATTTTTATCTTATATTAATATAATTTTTTTTATATTATTTTTTAAGTTTTAATTTATTTTATAGTTGTTACAAAAAGATACACTTTAATGTGTAGTACAAACTGAACATACATCAAAGCTTCTTAATATAATTTGTGCTTTTTGTATAGAGTTATTCCCAATTATTGCTTTTTGGGCTATTGAAAGTTCATTTAAAGTTCCCGGTCCTAAATTCCAAACAGTTGGTGTAATTATATTATAATTATCAATTTTCCCATCTTTAATGTTTATTTCATGTAATAAAGAACCTCTCGTTGCTTCAACTGTAGAAATACCTTTTCCCTCAGATATTTCATTTAAAGAAAAATTAGGCTTTATAAATGAGTTTTCATTTACATCAATTTTTTTTATCATGTTTTTTGTTTCATAAAGTAAATAAGCTAATTCATCCATTCTTCCTAATACTCTTGTTAAGACAGAATCTGAATATTTTTCATGAATTTTTGATATAAATTTTCTTTTTGAAATTATAGCTCTTGATAAGGGACCTGTTTCATAATAGTTTTCACCATATTTAACACTTTTAGACCAACCATAAGCTTGTGAAGATTGCTTTGTTTTATCTATATTAAAAGTGTATTCATTATTTTCTCTAATTCTTTCTAAATCAATTTTGTTTATTAATCGTTTATTACTTTTACCAGCTTTAAATAATTCGCTATTTGTTAAAACAATATGTCTATTATGACTCTTCCCTTCATTTTCTAAATTATTTTCGAAACATAAATCGATAAAATCTTTTAAATCACAGTCAATTTTCTCAATATCTCTTACTTTTGAAAAATTTAAATAGTTTTCTAAATCTACTCCAGCAAAATCCTTTTCAAAAAAACTTATTGCATTATCTAAATAATTACCCATTGTTGATAAATCTAAAAGTGTTGGATCACTTACTACTCCTCCAGGAATCATATATGAAGTATGAGGCCACTGACCTCCAATAATAGCTAAAGCTTTTATAGTTTCACTTGCAACAGATGAAGCTCTTAGCCATTTTTCCCCTTTTAAAGGTTCATATGAAGAGAAATCTTTATTTGATAATTTAATCATATCAGGCATTATAAACATATAGAACCACTTTATATGTGAATCTATTATCTCTATATTTAACCCCACTTCTCTTAAGATTTCTGCTTTTTTTGTAAGTTCAACTTTATGATCTGCAGTTTCATAAATTGACTCTAAAGCTTCAACTGTTGCCTTTAGATGTGCCTGCCCACAAATTCCACATATTCTTGGAGTATAAACTAAAGTATCTAATGGCGCTTTATTTTCTAATATATATTCAAATCCCCTAAAGTTTAAGAATTCAATTCTTGCATCTTCTATTAAATTATCTTTCCAAGTGCAAACTAATTTTGCTTCACCTTCAATTCTTTCTATAATATCAACTGTTTTCATATTTGCCTCTTGAATATATAATTTAAATAAGTTTTTTGTGAAGTCTATCTATTTTAAATGTTTTAGCAACACCAGCTGCTGAGAGATATGCTCTTTTAGTAACACCTAATGGCACTTCATCAGGAATTCCTATATTTTTTTTAGTTTCAAGCATATTTTCTCTTGGAAAATCAAATTCTGTACAACCAATACACGGCATACCTGCTCTTGTTTTACTATTTACATCATTCCATAATATTTTATTACAATTTGAGTGGGTCATTGGACCTCTACATCCTTGGTCATAAAAAAGGCACCCCTCTTTTTGACCAAAATGCCCTTCTATTTTCCATTCGAAATACTCATTTCTAGTACACCCATGATGAGCTAAACTATAATATAACTCTTTTGGACGCCCCTCTTCATCAAGGATGATTTTCCCAAAATCTTTAAGTGAAAAAAGAGTTTGAAAAATCCATTCTGGATTAACAGGACAACCTGTAAGATTTACAATAGGATGCTTCAAAATATATAAGTTTTCAGGATCAAGAGAATCTTTAATCCCTCTAATATCACTATTTTGTTCAAACTTTGCATGTATACCACCATATGAAGCACATGAACCAACAGCAATTAAATATTTTGTTTGTTTAACTAATTTATTAAATAATTCATGGGGAGAATATCCAGAAGTTGAGAAAAAATGAGTATCAGAAGTAATTGCTCCTTCAACTAATAAAAAATCAATCTCTATTCTTTTTTTAATAATTTCCGTAATAGTTATATCTGTAGTTAATGAAGGGTGATAAATCAAATCAAAACTATTTAAAAATAGTTTCATTCTATTATCATTAGCACTTAAAAAAGAGTGGGTATTACCATTACAAGTTATGGCTTGAAGCCATAAAACTTTTGGTTTTTTAGTCTTCATATTTAAGTGCTCTGTAGATGTTTTCTGCTACTTCATCAGAGTACGTTAAAATATCCTTATCTAAAACTTTTTCTCCCGAAAGAAAAGCAAATCCTCCCAAAGCTCCCATAATCATAGCAAAAGCTGGAAAAAATTCTTGTTGTCTAAACTCTTTTTTAGCTGCACCTTCATCTAGTAATATCATAACCTCAGTTACAAATTCACTTACGCATAAAAACCCTTCACAACCTTCCGCAAATACTTCTCTATTTGAAAGATATACTCTTAAAAAATACTCTATTACTTCAGGTGATTTTTTTACACTTTCTAAATATTTTTTAGTAAAGATAAATATCTTCTCTTTTGAAGTTATATCCATTTGATTAATTGCTTTTAATTCTTTAGCCATTACATTAGTAGAGTATTTTATAGCATATTTTGCCAACTCTTCTTTAGATTTGAAGTAGTTGTACATATTACCAACACTCATCTTCATTGACTTAGCAATATCAGGAATTGTTGTATTGTAAAAACCATTTTTAGAAAATAGTTTTAAAGAGTTTTCAATGATAGTATTCTTTTTCTCTTCTTTAGATGACAAAATCTATCCTTATCTTAATTTTATTCTTAATTATATTATTAAAATAATTAATTGTGAATGAAAATTCATAATTAAAGCTAATAATTCTTCTTTTTGTAACATGTAACTGATCTGTAATATTTTATATTTATAATTCCTTAATTTTTTTTCGAACGAAAGATTTTTTTACTTAACAACGAAAGGTATTAATGAAACCAAAAGAGAGACAAGCTTACATTTTAGAAAAGGTTAGACAAGAAAAATTTGCTTCAGTTGAAGACTTAAGTAATATTTTTGAAGTAACTGTACAATCGATTAGAAAAGATATCAATGATTTATGTAAAAAAGGTTTACTTAGAAGAATCTATGGAGGAGTAGAGATACCTGCAAAAACTGATAATATATCTTATACAAGTAGAAAAATTATCCATTATGATGAGAAAAGAGTGATTGCAAAAATGATTGCAAAACAGATACCTAACAATAGCTCACTATTTTTCTCTATAGGTACAACTCCTGAAATAATTGCAAAAGAGTTAATCAATCATGAAAATCTAAAAATCTTTACTAATAATATAAATGTTGCTCTTGTATGTTGTGAAAATCCAAGCTTCGAAATCGTATTACATGGTGGATTAATAAGAAATAAACATAGAGATATTCTTGGAAATGATATAGAAAAATTTTTTAGTTCTTATAGTGTTGATTTCGGGATATTTGGTGTTGGAGCAATTGAAGAGGATGGTTCCTTACTTGATTTTACACATGAAGAGGTTCAAGCAAGAGTTACAATAAATAAATTTAGTAAAAAAGTTTTTTTAGCTGCTGATTCTTCTAAGTTTAAAAGAAAAGCTTATATTAGAGGGGGCAATATCTCTATGGTTGACAATTTCTTTTGTGATACAAAACCTTCAAAAGATATCTGTAAAATTTTAGAAGAAAATGAAGTTAAATTAACCTATGCAAATACAAAAGGAATCAGCTAATGCCATATATAGAACTAAAAAATATATCTAAAAAATACGGCAATAAAACAGTAATTGAAAATCTAAATTTTAAAATAAAAAAAGGAAGTTTTACAGTTTTATTAGGACCTTCAGGTTGTGGTAAATCAACAACTCTTAGAATGATTGCAGGTTTAGAAGATATAAGTTCTGGACAAATTTTAATTAATGGAAAAGATGTATCTAAATTAAACTCTTCAAAAAGAGGAATCTCTATGGTATTTCAATCTTATGCCTTATTTCCTCATCTAAGTGTTGAAGATAATATTTTATTTGGATTAAAGGTGCGAAAAGTTGCAAAAGAGGAAAGGGAAAAAAGACTTAAAAAAGTTGTAAAACTTGTAGGTCTTGATGGTTTATTAGAAAATAAACCATCACAATTATCTGGAGGACAAAAACAAAGAGTTGCTTTAGCAAGAGCATTTGTAGCAAAAAATAAAATTTGTCTTATGGATGAACCCTTATCAAATCTTGATGCAAAACTTAGACATGAAATGAGAATTGAGATAAAAAAATTACAACAACAATTAGGTATGACTGTTTTATATGTAACCCATGACCAAACTGAAGCTATGAGTATGGCTGACCATATTATTTTATTAAATAAAGGAGAAATAGAGCAAGAAGGGAAACCAGAAGAGTTATATAAAAATGTTGCCAGTACATTTGTGGGTAAATTTATTGGTACACCTCCAATGAATATTATAAATATAAAAAAGGAGAAAGAGAGAATATTGATAGAAAATCAAGAATTAAAATCAACTTATTCAAGCCGTATTACTGAAGATATAAATTTTCTTGGAATTCGTCCAGAGGATATATATTTTGAAGAAACCAATATTGGATTTTGTGGTCGGATAGTTTATAAAGACTATCATGGTTCAGATACAGTTTTAGGTATCCAAACTTTAAATGATAACTTAACAAATCCAATATTAATGAGAATACAAAAAGCTGACAACTATAAAAATGGTGATAGGGTTTGGATAAATTGGAGTGAAGCTAAAGTTAACTTCTTTAATTCACATGGTGAGAGAAGAGATATCTTATCTTAAATTACATATTAGTAGGAGTAAATAAGTATGTTAAATATTCTTAAAAAAGCAGCATTAGTAAGTGTTTTAGCTGCAAGTTTTTTATCAAGTGCAAACGCACAAAAAACTGAACTTACAATGTATTATCCAGTTTCAGTTGGTGGCCCACTTACAAAAATAGTTGACTCAATGGTTGAAGAGTTTGAGAAAAAAAATCCAGATATTGATGTAAATGCAATCTATGCAGGTAATTATAATGATGCTAGAATTAAATCATTAGCTGCATTAAAAGCTGGAAAACCTGCACAATTAGCTGTAATGTTTTCAATTGATACTTATGATTTAATAGAGCAAAATGCAATTGTATCTTTTTCAGATATTTTAAAATCTGAAGAAGATAAAAAATGGTTAAACTCTTTTTATCCAGCATTAATGGAAAATGGAACAACATTAGGTAAAGTTTGGGCTATACCCTTTCAAAGATCAACTATTGTAATGTACTATAATAAAGATGCTTTCAAAAAAGCAGGATTAAATCCAGAAAAACCACCTAAAAATTGGGATGAAATGGTATCAATGGGTAAAAAACTTACAAATGATGAGCAATGGGGTGTTATGATTCCATCAACTGGTTATCCATACTGGATGTTTGGTGCATTAGCAAAACAAAATGGTGAAGTTCTTATGAATGGAGATGGTACTAAAACATATTTTGATAATCCTAAAGTTGTAGATGCTTTACAATACTGGAAAGATTTATCACATAAATATAATGTAATGCCTCAGGGGACAATTGAGTGGGGAACACTTAGAAAAAATTTCCTAAGTGGTAAAACTGCTATGATGTGGCACTCAACTGGTAATTTAACTGCTGTTAAAAAGAATGCAACTTTTGATTTTGGTGTAGCTATGCTTCCTGCAAATGAGATGAGAGGAACACCTACAGGTGGAGGTAACTTTTATATCTTTAAAAAAACAACTCCTAAACAAAGAGAAGCTTCAATAAAATTAATCAAGTTTATGACAAGTCCTGAAAACTCTGCAAAATGGTCAATTGGTACAGGGTATATTGGTATTTCACAAGCTTCATACGATACTCCAGCACTTAAAAAATATGTAGAAGAGTTTCCACCTGCAAAAGTTGCAAGAGATCAATTAAAGTATGCTACAGCTGAGTTATCTACTTATCAAACAGGAAGAGTAAGAAAAATCCTTGACGATACAATTCAAGCTGTTTTAACTGATAAAAAAAGTGCAAAAAAAGCTTTAACTGAAGCTCAAGAACAAGCAACAAAATTATTAAGAAATTATCAATAAGGGTTTATATGAGACACATTTATGGTTGGTTACTGTTACTTCCAGGATTTATACTTATAGTTGCATTTACACATTATCCAACTGTAACTACTTTTATTAACTCATTTTTTTCTAATCAAACAGTTATCAAGCCCAAAAAATTTATTGGGCTTGATAATTATGAATATATGTTAAATGATCCAGTATTTTTACAAACTTTTAAAAATACTTTGATCTTTGCTCTTACAACAGTTCCTTTGTCAATAACTATATCACTAGCAATGGCTGTATTTGTACAAGATAAAATAAGAGGACGTTCACTTGTAAGATTGGCATATTTTACCCCAACAATTTTACCTATGGTTGCAGTTGCAAATATTTGGTTGTTTTTTTATGCACCAGAAATTGGCTTAATAAATCAGATATTTCAATATTTTGGTATTGAGCAACAAAATTTTTTAGGAGATTCTAATTTAGTATTAGGAGCAACTATAGTTATGACTGTATGGAAAGAAGCAGGTTTTTTCATGATTTTTTATCTTGCAGCTCTTCAATCAATTCCAAAAGAATTACTTGAAGCAGCTAAAATAGAGGGTGCATCTTCATGGACAGCTTTTTGGAAAATCACATTTCCATTATTGATGCCAACAACTTTTTTTGTAATGATTAATGCACTTATAAACTCATTTAAAATGGTTGACCATCTTTTTATACTTACAAAAGGTGGACCTGATAATGCATCTAATCTTCTATTGTATTATATTTATGATGTTGCATTTTCATTTTTTGATTATGCCTATGCTGCAACATTAACAATAGTATTATTATCACTTTTAATTATAGTTTCACTAATACAGTTTGGATTAGTAGAAAGAAAAATACACTACAAATAGGAAAACTATGAAAATTTTACAAAAAACTGCAACATATACCCTTGCAATAATTTGGATACTACCTTTAATATATACTTTTTGGGCAGCATTTCATGAAGAAAAATATTCATCAAATTTTACACTTTTTGCACCTTTAAGTACTCAAGCTTTTTTTGATGCTTGGATTCAAGCACCGTTTTTACAATATCTTATTAACACTTTTTTATTAGTTACATTGATACTTATAGGACAAATGATACTTTGTACCCTTGCAGCGTATGCTTTTGCAAAGTTTGATTTTTATGGTAAAAATATTGCATTTTTTTTAGTATTAATGCAATTAATGATTATGCCAGAAAATTTGATTATAGAAAATTATAAAACAGTTGCAGATTTTAATCTAGTTGATACAACTTGGGGAATGGCTATCCCTTATATTGCTTCAGCATTTGGCATATTTTTATTAAGACAAACTTTTAAAACAATCCCAAATGAATTAGATGAAGCGGCCAAAGTTGAAGGTTGTTCTCAACTTGGAATATTATTTAAAGTTTATATTCCTTTAGCTAAACCAACTTATCTAGCTTATGCTTTAGTATCTGTTTCATACCACTGGAATAACTTTTTATGGCCTTTAGTTATAGCAAATTCAAATGATGTTAAACCACTCACAGTTGGTCTTGCAATATTTACAGCACCTGAATCAGGTGTGCAATGGTCAACTATCTCAGCTGCAACACTAATCTCTGTTGCACCACTGTTATTAGCTTTTTTAATTTTTCAAAAACAGTTTGTAAACTCATTTTTACATACAGGAATTAAATAATGTATAAAATACTAAAAGATATTGATTTTATAATTTTTGATTTAGATGGAGTATTTTATAGAGAAGATGAAAATATATTAGGTACAAAAGAGATTATTGATTATTTAGATTTAAAAAATATTCAATATTGTTTTTTTACTAATAATTCAAACTATAAAACAAAAAGATACAAAGAGAAACTTTTAAAAGGTAGTGTAGATGTAGATGAAAATAAAATCTTCACAACAACAAAACTAATAGAGCATTATCTATTTGAAAATAGTGCAAAAGATATTTATGTTTTAGGAAGTACTCAACTTCAAGAAACTTTATATAGTAAATATAAAAAAAACTCTATTTCACCAGAATTTATTGTAATTGGAATGGATAATAATATAACTTTAAAAGATATATCAAATACAATAAATCTAATAAAAAACAATACCCAAATCATAGCAGCTAATCCAGATAAATTAATACCTTTAAAAGATAGATTTGAATTGGAGTGTGGAGTTATAAATAGTATAATCTCTGAATTTACAAATAAAGAGATAAAAATTATAGGTAAACCAAACTCTTATGGATATGAAACAATTCTAAATAAATTTAAAAAAGAAAAAGAAAAAACAATGATGATTGGTGATACTTATGATACTGATATTTTAGGAGCAATTAATTCCAATATAAATCCAGCTTGGATAAAAACAGGTAATGATTTACCAAAATTTGTTGTAAAAAAAGATTTTATGATTTTTGATTCATTAATAGATTTAAAAGAAAAGTTAGAAAAAGCAAAGAGGGATTAACCTCTTTGTTTTCTTATTAAGAGTGAACTAAGTTAGTTAGTTGCTCTGGAGAAACTTGGTGGAAGTTTAAGTATTTATAAACACCATCTTTGTTTTGCTCTGTAATTTTTGCAGGTACAATTTTCATATACTCTTCAACACTTGGAAGTCTTCCAAGAAGTGCAGATACTGCTGCCATTTCTGCAGAACCTAAGTATACTTTAGAGTTTTTACCAAGTCTGTTATCAAAGTTTCTAGTAGAAGTTGAGAATACAACTGACCCCTCACTTACTTGTGCTTGGTTACCCATACATAATGAACAACCTGGAATCTCTATTCTAGCTCCAGCTGCTGCAAATGTAGCATAATATCCCTCTTCAGTTAATTGAGCTTCATCCATTTTTGTTGGAGGTGCAACCCATAATTTAGAAGGAACTTCACCCTCACCTTTAAGAACTTCACCAAGTGCTCTAAATAATCCGATATTTGTCATACAAGAACCAACGAATACTTCGTCAATTTTCTCAGTTGGTCTATTTGGATCAGCTAAAATGTTAGAAAGTGTATCAACATCATCTGGATCGTTAGGACAAGCTAAGATTGGCTCAGTGATTGTATTTAAATCGATTTCGATTACTGCTTTATATTCTGCATCTTCATCTGGAGTAATTAATTCTGGATTTGCTAACCACTCTTTCATTTTATCAGCTCTTCTTTGAAGAGTTCTTGCATCTTCGTAACCCTCTTCAATCATTTTTTCAATTAAAGCGATGTTTGAAGATAAGTATTCAATAATTGGTTCTTTATCTAATTGAACAGAACAAGCTGCTGCTGATCTTTCTGCTGCTGCATCTGATAATTCGAATGCTTGCTCAACTTTAAGATCTGGTAAACCAGCAATTTCAATAATTGTACCAGCAAAAACATTCTTTTTGTTTTTCTTTGGAACAGTTAATAAACCATCTTGAATAGCTTGATATGGAATAGCATTTACTAAATCTCTTAGTGTAATACCTGGTTGCATTTCACCTTTGAATTTAACAAGTACTGATTCTGGCATAGTTAAAGGCATCATACCTGTAACACCTGCGAATGCAATAAGACCTGATCCAGCTGGGAATGAGATACCAATTGGGAATCTTGTATGTGAATCTCCACCAGTACCAACAGTATCTGGTAAACAAAGTCTATTTAACCATGAGTGAATAACACCATCACCTGGCTTAAGTGTAACACCACCTCTTGAGTTGATGAAATCTGGTAAAGTGTGTCTTAATTTGATATCTGCTGGTTTTGGATAAGCAGCAGTGTGACAGAATGATTGCATAACCATATCAGCACCAAAAGATAATGCTGCAAGCTCTTTAATCTCATCTCTAGTCATTGGTCCAGTAGTATCTTGTGATCCAACAGTTGTTGCGATTGGTTCAACGTACATACCTGGTTTAACGCCTTCAACACCACAAGCTCTTCCTACCATTTTTTGTGCTTGAGTATATCCCTTACCGTTATCAGCTGGTTGCTCAGGTGCAATAAACATATCAGTAGCTTCTAATCCTAAAGCTTCTCTTGCTTTTGCAGTAAGACCTTTACCAATAATTAATGGAATTCTTCCCCCTGCTCTCATCTCATCAGTCATAGTATTTGGAGCTAATTTAAATTCAGAAACAACTTTTCCATCTTTTTCGATTACACCAGCATATGGTTTTACAACAATTTCATCACCAGTTTCTAATTCATCAACTGGAGCTTCAATTGGTAAACATCCTGAATCTTCTGCAGTGTTAAAGAAAATTGGAGCAATAATAGAACCAATTACAACACCACCTGTTCTTTTATTTGGAACACCTGGAATATCTCTACCCATGTGCCATTGAACAGAGTTAATACCTGATTTTCTAGAAGAACCAGTACCAACAACATCACCAACATATGCTAATGGGTTACCTTTTTCTTTTAAAGATGCCATAGTTTCAAGTGGTTTTTCCATTCTTGATTGTAACATTGCAGTTGCATGTAATGGGATATCTGGTCTAGTGAATGCTACTGTTGCAGGAGATAAATCATCTGTGTTTGTTTCACCAGGGATTTTGTAAACAGTTAATTTAATTTCTTCTTCTAATGCTGGTTTATTAGTAAACCATTCTGCATTTGCCCAAGATTCAATAATCTCTTTAGCTTTTGCATTTCCAGCATCCATTAAATCTTTTACATCATTAAAAGCATCATATACTAAAATAGTATTTTTTAATTGTGTAGCAGCTAAATCAGCTACTTCATCAACTTTTAATGCTTCAATAAGTGGAGTAACATTAAATCCACCCATCATTGTTCCTAAAATTTCAACAGCATCAGCTTTTGAAATTACAGAACATGTTACATTTCCTTGAACAATATCATTTAAAAATGCAGCTTTAACATAAGCAGCATCATCAACACCTGGATTAATTCTATTTTTAAATAATTCTAAACAGTATTCAGCTTCTTGAACTGGATTTGCTTTTAATAACTCAACTAACTCAGCAGTTTGCTCAGCTGTTAAAGCTAATGGAGGTAATCCACCTTCATTTAATCTTTCTTCTGTATGTGCTTTATAAGTAGCTAATAAACTCATATACATCTCCTATAAAATTTGTACTTCAAGTATAACATAATGTTTATCACATGCTATGTACAATTTTTGTTTTATTGTTACAATTTTTTATAATTAATATAAAAGTTACTAAAAGTAATAAAAAAAATAGTATGTGCAAACTGCCAAATTATAATGTAGTTCTATAATTTAAGCAGAATGAAATATATCAGGTTTTTTTTTGATTAGTTAATCATTTGATGTACAATAATTGTACATCAAAGTTTAAAATGTACATAGTTTGATTTTATTATTTTATTTTTATATATATTATGTAAAACTTCCAAATATAAATAATAGAAAGTAGTTTTATGTTAGAAGATTTACAAAAAAAATTATATTCAGAAATACCCTTAACAAAGTATATGCAACTAAAATTTACCTTGGTAAATGAAGAAAGTTTAATTTCAACAGCACCTTTAACACCAAATATAAATGATAAAGGTACAGCATTTGCAGGAAGTTTAAGTACACTAGTTACAATTTCAGCGTGGAGTGTTTGTTATTTAATAGTAAAAAAATTAGCTTATAAAAATGCTATGATTGCAGTGATTAAAAGTGATACGTCTTATAGAGCACCTGTAACTGATACACTTAATTGCGAAACTATATTTCCAAAAGAAGAAGAGATTGAATTATTAAAAGATAAATTAAAAAAGAAAAAAAGTGCCTCTATTAAAATTAATTCTAATATATTTCAAGATGACACTTTATGTGTAGAATTTAAAGGAGTATATGTAATTAAGGTTTAATAAAAAGTTTTTTGATAACCTTAATATACTCTTTTGAACTGATTATTGAACCTAAGATAATAAGTACACATGCAATAACAACAGAAGTAGTTAAATCTGAAATTCCTACAAATACTAAAATTAGTGTTGATAAAAGTGGTGCTAAATAAGCTAAAGAACCTAGTATTTTTATATCACCATTTTTAACTGCAAAATCCCAAAGATAAAAAGCTCCTCCAACAGGTCCTAAGCCTAGCATAACTGCAGCAAATAACTGGGTAAAAGTTGGAATTACTGTAACTTCTAAAAACAGATGAGCTATTAAAGATAATACTGCTGTTAAAAAACAAAAACCTGTTACAGCAAAAGTTGGAATATGTTTTAATGTTTTTGAAATAACTGAATATGAAGACCATAACAGTGCAGCAACTAAAGCAGAAAGATATCCTTTTGAATACTCCTCTTTAAAATCTAACTCACCACCTTTTAAAACAAGTAAAGAAGCTCCAATTAAAGCTAATAAAGTACCTACTATATGATACCACTTTAATTTTTCGTTTGGAAGAAATGCCGAAAAAACAACAATTAACAAAGGCCATAAATAGTTCAATAAATTTGCTTCAACAGCTGGAGCATTTTTCACTGCAACAAAATAAAAAAAGTGATAACCAAACAAGCCATATATACCTATTAAATAAACTTTTAAAGGAATTGTTAATAAATCTTTTAATGATTTATTTTGCTTTTTTAACATAATAAAACCTATAAATGATGCAATAAAAAATGAGATAGTTAACAATTGAAAAGGTGGTATATTTCCTGATAATACTGTAAATAAAGCTAAAGATGACCATAATAGAACAGTTAGCAATCCTAAAATATTGCCTTTTGTATTTATATTTTCCAAATTAATCCTTAAAAAAAATGGATTTTACAGCGATTTTTCTTAAAATCTAATCTTTGTTTTAATTATTTATTGTGTTATAATTTTTAAATGAAAAAATTTATTATAATTTTATATATTCTCACTTTAAATTTAATCGCATCAAATATGCAAATTAACGGTATTTATGATATTGAATATGGTTCATTTTTACCTTTAGGTACAGCAGATGCAAAACTTATAATAGATGAAAAAAACAATTATGAACTTTCTATTAGTGCACAAACTACTGGCTTAGTAAAAGTACTGTCAAATAATAGAAGTGAAGAGTATAAAAGTTTAGGTAAAATAATCAATGGTCAATTTATTCCTGAAAAATTTATTAAAATTAAAAAAGATAATGTTAAAGAAAGAATTAGAGAATATACTATTGATAAAAATGATAAAAAAATATATGTAAATGACTATACTGAAATAAAATCAAAATTTTATGATTCAAAATTAAATGTTAAATATAAAACTCTTAAAGCTCAAAATAATTATATTTTAGACTACTTTGCAAAAGATGATATTTTATCCCTATTTTTTAATCTAAAAGAAAAATTTTCTAAATTTAAGCAAAATATAGATTACAAACTCAAAGCTTTAGGGGCAAACAAAACTAAAGGAATTATTAATATTTTCATTCCTAAAGATAAAAAAGAGATTAATAAATATCTAAATACCAAAAGTAATATGAAATTTATTGCTTATATAAATCAAAAAGTATTCCAAAGTGAAAGAGGAGAGCTTCTTATTTCTATTAATAAAAAAGGGTTTTGTGATTATGCTGTTTTAAAAGATGTTTTACTTTTAGGAGATATAAAAGGAGAATTAGTAAGTCTTAAAGTTACTAATTAAAATATTTTCTTAAAAAAACTACAATTTTCAAGAGAACTAAAAATAATTTATTGTAACATTAGTGACACTAATTGAAATTAAATTAACATAAGGAAATGAAGGGTATGAAGAGACTTAGTAAATTAACTGCAAGTTTATCACTTGCAATATTAACTACTGGCGCATTCACAGGTTGTGTATCTGGTATGACACAATCAGGTGCTGCAGATGCGAAAACAGCAGGTACAGGTTCAGCAGGAGGAGCTAATTCACAAGGTGCTAATAAAGGTCTTGAAAGATGTGTTGCTCCAATTGGAACTGTATCATTTCATGAAGATAGAAACGATACATGGTATCAATACTTAACAAGAGACTTAAGATTACCATCAACAATTCCTGTTCTTAGACTATTAACTCAACAATCAAATTGTTTTGTTATTGTTGAAAGAGGAAAAGGTATGAATGATTTAATGAGAGAAAGACAACTAATGCAAAGTGGAGAATTACGAGGAAACTCTAAATTTCACAAAGGACAAATGGTTGCAGCTGATTATACAATCATTCCATCAATCACTTTTAGCGAGCAAGGAACAGGTGGTTTAGGAGCAATTGCCGGTGGACTATTTGGAAGTGTAGCTGGTGCTGTTGCTGGAGGATTTAAAACTTCTGATGCAAGTACAATGTTGACTCTTATTGATAATAGATCTTCTGTTCAATTAGCAGCAGCAGAAGGAAGTGCTAGAACTACTGACTGGAATGTTCTAGGTGGTTTATTTGGTGGAAGAGGTGGTGGAGGACTTGGTGCCTACACAAAAACTCCAGAAGGTAAAACAATTGTATCTGCTTTTATGGATAGTATGAATGGATTAATTAGATCAGTTAAAGCATATAAAGCACAAGAAGTTTCAGGTGGTTTAGGTGCTGGTGGTCATCTTGGAGTACAAGGTGGAAATACTCAATATGGACTTGAAGGTGTACTTACAAAAAGAGTTTATAATTCAAGTAGACAAGAATTTGATTATGAAATCATCAATAAAGAGAGAACTCAAAAATGGACTTTTAGTTCAAGAAAAAAGATTCTTTATAAAAACGATTTAATCAGATTTAACCTTATAAATGGAACTCCAGAAGTTTCTTCATTTATTAAATTAGAATCTAAATATAAACAAAAATATTGGAACTAAGACCTGAAGGTCTTATCCAATATTTGTATAAACTGCTTGAACATCATCATCATCTTCAAGCTTTTCTAAAAGTTTACCAATCTCTTCTTGTTGTTCTTCTGTAAACTCTTGAGGATTGTTTGGAATTCTTTTTAATTCTGCTTTTGTTAACTCAATTCCCATATCTTCAAATGCTTTATTTAAAGTACCAAAATCAGTATAATCAGCAGTAACTAAAACAACACCATCCTCCTCTTCAATCTCTTCTAATCCAGAATCAATTAATTCTAATTCTAATTCTTCTAAATCCATATCTTCAGTTTTATTAAACTCAAAGATTGCTTTTCTATCAAAGAAAAACTCTAAAGAACCAGTTGGTACAACTTGTCCACCGTTTTTATTAAAATGCATTTTAACATTTGCAACTGTTCTTGTATTATTATCTGTTGCAGTCTCAACAAATACTAAAACACCATGTGGACCTTTACCTTCAAAGTTTACATCTGAATAATTTGCTGCATCTTTTCCAGTAGCTCTTTTAATGGCTGCATCAATATTTGATTTAGGCATATTTTCAGCTTTTGCATTTAATATTGCAGTTCTTAACGCAGAATTCATTTCAGGATCACCACCACCTGCTTTTGCCGCTATTTCAATTGCTTTAGCTAATTTTGGGAAAACTCTTGACATATTTCCCCATCTTTTCATTTTTGCTGCTTTTCTATATTCAAAGGCTCTACCCATCTTATCTTACTCCAATTAAATTCTCATTTTTGTCGGGATTATACCAAGATTGTAATTAAGATACAAAAAGAGTTTTTTTGTTAATATGTCAAGATGAAAAAAATACTACTGATATTAATAAGTTTTTTTATTGTTTTAAATGGAATTGAAATAAAACCTAAAAATGTTAAAAATGCGAATACTGCATTATTAATTTTAGAAGAGAAAAATATTAAAAACCCTAAATTAACTTTTGATTCACAAAATATTGATTTTTATTCTTATCCAAATAAAAAAGATAAATATTATGCACTTATACCTATCTCTTATTATAAAGAGAAAAAAGATTTTAGAATTATAATTTCATATATAAAAAATGAAAAAAAAGTTTTCAAAGGTATAACTATAAATGTAATTGATGGAAAATATAAAAGTGAAACTATAAATGTATCTAAAGGTAAAGTAACTTTATCCATAAAGAACAAAGCAAGAGTACAAAAAGAGTATGAAGAAGCTATGTCAATCTATAAAACAGTTAGTCCAAAATTATATTTAAAAGAAAAATTTATATATCCGATAAATAGTAAAATTACAAGTGAATTTGGTACAAAAAGAGTATATAATGGAACTTTAAAGTCTTACCATTCTGGTACAGATTTTAAAGCTAAAATAGGTACTAAAATAAAAGCTGTAAATGATGGTATAGTTGTATTATCCAAAAATAGATTTTATGCAGGAAATTCTATAGTTATAGACCATGGCCAAGGTATTTATTCATGCTACTATCACTTAAGTAAATTAAATTTAAAAATTGGCCAAAAAGTAAAAAAGGGTGAGGTTGTTGGGCTAAGTGGAGATACAGGAAGAGTAACTGGTCCCCATCTACATTTTGCATTTAGAGTACATGGAATACAAGTAGATCCACTACAATTAATCACTTTAATAAATAAAAATAATATTTATTAAGTAATTTTTATAAAAGAATTAGATAATATATTTATTCGCACACACAAAACACACAAGGTAAAGTTTTATGAAAAGTTTAATTGTTTCCACTCTTATGCTTTCATTTGTTATAGGATTTAATGGTTGTACTGTAACAAACCATTATAGATTGAACTCAAATTTAGAGTTTGAATATATCCCAAAAAACGAAAGAAAAACATATGAGCTTTTTGCAGATGAACAATTTGCAAAAGAGATTAAGGAAGAGTCTTCCTTTGGTTCATTTGATGATGAGTTTAAAGTTGAAAAAGAAGAGATTGACCCTTTAGAAGGCTTTAATAGAGTAATGACAACATTTAATGACTTTTTATATATCAATGTTCTTAATCCCGTTGCAAAAGGATATAAAGAGGTTGTTCCGCAAGAAGGAAGAGTTGCTATATCTAACTTTTTTCACAACATAACTTATCCAGTAAGATTTGTAAACAATATTTTACAATTTAAATTTGCTAATGCAGGAGAAGAGAGTGGAAGATTTTTAATCAACTCTACAATTGGTATATTAGGTTTTATGGATCCTGCTTCAAATGAGTTTAATTTAAATGAACATAATGAAGATTTTGGACAAACATTAGGATATTATGGTTTTGATGGCGGATTTCATATAGTTTTACCTGTTTATGGACCATCAAATTTAAGAGATGTTGTAGGGATGACTGTAGATTCAGCTATTACACCTTTAACACATACAGAATATGATGAAATACAATATAAAATTCCAGATAGACTTGAAAAGACTCTAGGATTAAAATCATTTGAAGTATTAAACAGCACTTCATTAAATTTAGGTAAATATGAAAACCTAAAAAAAGATGCAGTAGACTTATACCCTTTCCTTAAAGACGTATATACACAAAATAGAAATAAAATGATTAAGGAATAAAAAATGTTTGGAAAAATAATTCTATCATGCTTTTTAATTATTAGCTTCTCATTTGGGATGTCAAAAGATGAAATCAAATCTGAAATGAGTAATAAAATAGATAAAGTTTTAATTATCTTAAAAGATTCTAAACTTAACAAGGATAAAAAAACAGAAGAGATAATAACAATTATGAATTCTCTTTTTGATTATACATTAATGTCAAGATTATCTTTAGGTAGAACTTGGAGTGAAATAAATGATAAACAAAAAAATGATTTTGTAAAACTTTTCACTCAAAAACTAAAAAACTCATATGTTGATAAACTAAATTTATATACCGATGAACTTGTGGAAATACTAGGTACTGAACAGCCAAAAACAAACAGAATAGTTCTAAAAACACAACTAGTTGGAAAAGAAGATAAATATAATATTGATTATAAATTCTATGAAAAAAATAGTGATAACTGGTTAATTTACGATGTAAATCTATTGGGAGTTAGTATTATCCAAACATATAGACAACAATTTGCAGGATTCTTAAAAGACAAAACTTTTGAAGACTTAATGGCAAACTTAACAACTATTCAAAACAACACTAAATGATTAAATCACTTTTTGATAAATCTATTATCAAACACCCAATAAAAATTCTATTTTTACTTTTATTGGGTGTATCTTTCTTAGGATATTATGCTACAAAACTTGAAATAGACGCTTCTTCAGAAACTCTACTTTTAGATGATGATAAAGATTTAAAGTTTTACAGAGAAGTAAATGAAAGATATCATTCTCCTGATTTTTTATTGGTAAGTTTTAAACCAAATAAAGATTTACTTTCAGAGGAGAGTTTAAAAACAATAAAACAATTAAGTGATGAATTTATCAAACTTGAAAAAGTTGCCTCAATAACATCAATTTTAAATGTTCCTTTATTGCAATCTCCTGTACAAGAACTAACTAAACTATTAGATGGAGTTAGAACATTAGAGAATAGCAAAGTTGATAAGAAACTTGTAAAAAAAGAGTTTTTAGAATCTGAACTTTATAAAAAAAGCTTAGTGAGTGAAGATTTTAAAACTACTTCTATTTTAATTAATCTAAAAGAGGATAAAAAGTATTTTGAGATATTAAATAAACGAAATAATCTATTAAAAAAGAAAAGAGAAAATACTGCTTCAAAAGAAGAATTATTAAAATTAAAAGAGGTAGAAAAAGAGTTTAAAGAATATAGAGATTATATTAGAGAGGGTGACCACAAAAATATCACAAATGTAAGAAACATTATAGAGAAATATCAAGATAGAGGAGATCTTTTTCTTGGTGGAGTAACAATGATTGCTGATGATATTATCAGCTTTGTAAAAAGTGATTTAGTTATTTATGGTTCAACATTGATTTTACTTTTAATTCTTATATTATGGATAATTTTCAGACAAATGATTTGGATTTTACTTCCTGTTGTAATATGTATATTATCAGTAATTTCTACATCTGGAATGTTAGGATTATTTGGTTGGGAAGTTACTGTTATCTCCTCAAACTTTATCTCTTTGCAACTAATTATAACAATCTCTATAGTTTTACACTTAATTGTAAGATATAGAGAATTAACACAAATATATAAAAATGCAAGTCAATATAAACTTATAATAAACACTCTATTATCAAAATTAAATCCATCATTTTTTGCTATTATTACAACTATTGCAGGATTTGGATCATTGGTTTTATCTGGAATTGAACCAGTTAAAAACTTAGGATGGATGATGAGTACAGGTATTGCAATCTCACTTCTAATCTCTTTTATTGTTTTTCCATCTATTTTAATACTTATGAATAGAATCGATATTGCAAAAAATTCTAACTTTAAACTAAAAATTATAGAAAAAAGTACAAAACTTGTTGAAACAAAAGGTTCATATATAATCTTTTTATCTATTTTTATAGTGATATTTTCACTTACAGGTGCATCTAAAATCATTGTGGAAAATAGCTTTATAAACTACTTTAAAAAATCAACTGAAATCTATAAAGGGATGGAAGTTATTGATAACCAATTGGGTGGAACAACACCACTTGATGTTATTTTAACTTTTAATACTAAAAAAGAGGAAAGCTCAACTAATAAAAATGATGACTTTGCTGATTTTGAAGATGAGTTTGCACAAACAGAAAATGATGAAAAATATTGGTTTACAATAGATAAAATGAAAACAATAACAAGGGTTCATAATTATTTAGATTCATTATCAGAAGTTGGTAAAGTCTCATCACTTGCTACACTTTTAAAAACGGGAAAAATTCTAAACAATGGAAAAGATTTAGATGGTTTTACCCTTGCTTTACTTTATGAAAAACTTCCTAAAGAGTATAAAGACTTAATTCTTTCTCCTTATATAAGTATAGAAGATAACCAAGCTAGAATCAATACTAGAATTATAGATTCAAATCCAAATTTAAGAAGAAATGAATTAATTGAAAAAATAAATAAGAAACTGCCAAGTATTATAAATGATTCCACTGTAGAGTTTCGATTATCAAATTTAATGATACTTTATAACAATATGTTGCAGTCTCTTTTTGATTCTCAAATTAAAACTTTGGGTTTTGTGGTTGGGATTTTATTTATTATGTTTTTAATACTATTTAGGTCAGCTTTAATTGCATTAATTGCCATATTAGCAAATCTAGTACCTATCTCGATTATATTTGGAATAATGGGATGGTTAAATATTCCACTTGATATCATGACCATAACTATTGCTGCAATATCTATTGGTATTGGAGTAGATGATACTATCCACTATATCCATAGATTTCATGAAGAGTTTAGAAAAGACCATAACTATATAAATGCTATGAAAAGATCACATGAAAGTATAGGTTATGCTATGACGTATACCTCTCTTGTAGTGATTGTTGGGTTTTCAATTTTAGTATTATCAAATCTAATTCCAACAATATATTTTGGTCTATTAACTGTTATAGTAATGGCTACAATGTTAGCATCTGCTTTACTTTTACTTCCAAGATTAATTATCCTTTTAAAACCATACTCTAAAAGATAATAATGTACGAAAAAGAACTTACTTGCCCATATTGTTTAGAAGCTATTACAATCTTACTTGATATGGGCTCGGATTATAATTCAGAGATAATTGAGGATTGTGAAGTTTGTTGTAGACCTATTGAGATAAAATATAGTTTTGATGAAGATGAACTAATATATTTTAATTACAAAAAAATAGAAGGAAATGAATTTTAATGAATGTTGCTATATATTGTGGTACAGCTTTTGGTAAAAATCCAATTTATAAAGAAAAAACTATTGAATTAATTAATTATTTAAAAGAAAAAAACTCTAAAATAGTTTATGGTGGTAGTAAAGTTGGACTTATGGGTGTAGTATCAAATCATGCTATGTCTTTAGGTATGGAAGTTTATGGAGTTATTACTTATGGCTTGTCAGGTAAAGAATTAGAAAATAAACATATTACAAAACTATATAAAGTTGAAACTATAAGAGAAAGAAAAGCCAAGATGGAAGAGCTTGCAGATAGTTTTATTGCAATGCCTGGAGGCTTTGGAACACTTGAAGAGATTACAGAAATTTTTACTACTATTCAAATTGGTAATTCAGAAAAACCTTGTGCTCTTTATAATGTAAATGGATATTATGATAAATTTATCGAATATTTAAGTTTTTGTGAAAAAGAGGGATTTTTATTAAAAGAGCATCTTGATGCAATTATAGTTAGTGATGATATTGAATATATCTATAACAGTTTTGAAAACTATATTCCACCTAAAAATAAATGGGATATATTAAAAGTTTAGAATTCATTATAAAAGTTAACTTTTCATTAACTATCCATTACTTTAGTATTAATTGTGAACTATTATAATCTTTATATAAAATAAGTAGAGCGAACTACTTATAGTTTTTGCGAACTATTCTCCTTAAGAAAGACAAAACATTACGTTTTGTCTTTTTTTTTTACATTTTTTTATTTTGTTTATAAAATATTCTTAATTGTCACACAATTTTAACTTTAAAATCGTATAATTAATATTATTAGGTAAAAATATTTAAAAAGGTTATAATTTCTTATGAAAAAGCTTGATAACACTCAATTAGATTTATTAATGACAAATTTAGATGAGGATGGAAAGCTTTCATGTCTTAAAGCATTTAAAGTTGCAAGGTTAATTGGGGTAAAACCCAAAGAGATGGATGCTATTACAAAATCATTAAATATAAAAATAACTAACTGTGAACTTGGCGTATTTGGAAAATTAAAATTTTCAGATATGGATGACAAAATATATAATAAATTATCAGAGAACTTTAATCAAGATTCAAAGGTTGAATGCCAAGTAGCTTGGTATACTGCAAGAGATAAAGGTTCTAGCTTAAAAAAAGTAGGCTCAACTATAAACAATTCAGATATAAAAGTAACACACTGCCAATTAGGTTGCTTTTATGATGAAGAGTTTGAAAAATATGATGACGCATAATTTTTAAAACTTCTTTTAGTTAACTTTAGTATACTTCCAAAAAACTAAAGGGATTCTTTTTTGAAAAAATATATTTTATTTGACAATGATGGGGTTTTAGTTGAAACAGAACCTCTTTACTATGAAGCAAGTAAAAGGGCTTTAAAAGAATTTTTTAATGTAAATCTTCAATTTGATGATTATATGAAAATAATGACCGATGGGAAAGGTGTGTGGGTAGCTGCACCTAATGCAAGTCAAAAAGAGATAGTAATTGCAAGAGAACAAAGAGATGTTTATTATCAAGAATACTTAAAAAAAGAAGATATAGCAATAAATGATGTTCATGAAGTTTTAAATGAACTAAGTAAAAACTATAAAATGGGAATTGTTACAACTTCTAGAAGAGTTGATTTTGAGATAATCCACAATAATAGAGGAATAACAGATTTTATGGATTTTGTTTTATGTGTAGAGGATTATCCTAAATCAAAACCTTTTCCCGATCCATATTTAAAAGGTGTAGAGATTTTTAATGCAAAAAAAGAAGAAACTTTAGTAGTGGAAGATTCACAAAGAGGATTAATCTCTGCAAACAAAGCAAATATTGATTGTGTTATAGTTCATAATCAATTTACTCAAACACAAGATTTTTCAACAGCTAAACACAAAATAAAAGATTTAAAAGAGTTGTTAGAAGTTTTACCCTCTTTTTAAATACTCTTTTAATCTTTTTATACCCTCTTTCATATGTTCAATATCTCTTGTATAGGCAAATCTTAAATATCTATTTGTATTATTTGAACCAAAATCAATCCCAGGTGTTGTAGCTATATGTATATTTTCTAACAATTCTTTTGCAAAGGAAAAACTATCATTGGTATATTTTGATACATCAGCCCAAAGATAAAATGCTCCATCAGGTTTAGCATCCACTGTAAATATCTCATTTAATTCATTAAATAAAAAGTCTCTTCTTTCTTTAAATATATCTTTTATAGAATCCAAATACTCATAATCAAAAGCTTCTAATGCTCCATATTGTGACAATGTTGGTGCTGATATAAAAATATTTTGTGCTATAATTTCAGCTTCTCTACTTAAATATTTTGGAACAATCATCCAACCCAAACGAAGCCCTGGCATACAATAATATTTTGAAAAACCATTAATAACTATTACATCATCACTAAAATTAAGAGCTGAACTAGCATTTTTTTCATAAACTAAACCATGATATAACTCATCAGATATAAAAGCTATCTCATTTTTATTACAATACTCTATTAACTCTTTTAAATTTTTATCACTATAGATATTTCCTGTAGGATTAGAAGGTGAAGAGATTTGTAAAGCATCAATTTTATTGTTTTTAAGATGTTCAGTATTCAACTGATAATCACATGATTTATCAATATTCATAAAAACAGGGTCTATATCAAGCATATGAGCAAAGTTTTTATAACAAGGATAAGATGGGTCACTTAGACCTAATTTTCCTTTATGCTTTAAAGTTAAAGTATATGCAACTAAAAATGCTCCTGAAGTTCCAGGAGTAAGTAGTACTTGAGAAGAGTCTATATTTACATCATAAACTTTTTTATAGTGTTTAACAATCTTTTCTCTAAGTTCTAATAAACCTAAACTTTCAGTATAAGAGAATTTATCACTTTCTAAAGCTTTTTTCAACCCTTCTTTTACTTTTGGCGTAGGATTTAAATCTGGTTGCCCTATTTCAAAGTGTATAGAGTCTTCATATTTTTGAGCGTCTCTAACAATATCCATTACAATAAAAGAGCTCATTTTTTCATATCTCATATAATATTCCTAATTTTAAAAGAAAAGATTATATCAAAAAAGTTATAAGTGGGATTTAAAAAAGATGCAATGAAATTAGCAAAAGCGAAGGAGAAGAATAAATACTTTGCTAATTTTCATTGCGTTTTGGCTGTGTTATTTTACATCAAATTTTTTAATGTATTGAAATCTTAACAGAATAGACTTAAACATTTTCATATATAAAAAACAAATAGGATAATTTTAGTCTTATTTAAGTTTAAATGATAATTTTTATCGTTAAATAGAGTTTTTACGTAATAATATGCTCTTTTTAGATATTATTATAAAAAAGAATACTAAGGACATATATGCAATATTTTGGTGTTATTGAAACTAAATATGAAGAGATTTTTTTAACTTCAAGTTTTTTATACTTTAATAGAGAAGATGAAGAGATAAGTGTTAAAGAGTTAAAGCAATTAATTAAAACAAATAAAGATAAAAAAAAGAATATCGCAGGAACAATATTTTTATACAATCCTGTAATAACACCAGTAGGGTATGATTCTAATTCTTTCCTTTTAGACCAAGACTTCGATAATTTTGGAGAATATATTGAATTAAAACAAGAAAACTATATTACAGCCTTTAAACAAGCTTTATGTGCAAACTATGAGGGGAAACTTGTTGAGATAAAAAATCTATTTAATCTTAATGAAGAAAATATTGATGCATCGCAACTTCTAACAAAATTTAATTCTGATTTAGAAACATATAACTCGACACAAAATACAGAATTTGACAGAGATATAATGTACTTTGATGCACAAACTTTTATTCCAAGTGGTAAATTTGTATTTTTTGCTTGGGGAGAAAAAATCAACTCTAAAGAGTTTCCTTATATCGATAGTTATGCAAGAACAATTTATGATAGAGTAAAACAAATGGGTAAAAAAATAGCTTTTGTTTATAAAAAAGAAAAAACTCAACCTTGGTGTGAAGAGCATCTTCAATTTGCTGCATTAACAAAAAATAATAACAAATATAAACATGCAATCACACATTCTATTAAAAAATCATTTGAACAAGTGCCACCTGTACCTGTAGCATATGAATAAATTAATTATTTCATTGACTTAATTTATATTGTGTGATATTATATTACATAAACTTATTTTAAAGGGACTAGTATGAACGTTTATGAATACGCAATGAAAGTTGAAAAAGAGGGTGAAGCTTATTATAGAGAGATGGCATCAAAGGCACAAAATTCTGGATTAAAAAGAATTTTTACAATGCTAGCTGATGAAGAAGTTAAGCATTACAATATCTTTAAAAGTATGATGAAAAAAGAGGATATGGATTTAGATAAGTTAGATCTTATTACAGATACAAAAACTATATTCCAAACTTTAAATGAAGAGAAAGATAATGTTACTTTAGATGCTGACCACATTGAATATTATAAAGATGCAATCGCTAGGGAAGATAACTCTCACGATTTTTATGCTACTAAAGCCCAAGAGTTAGAAGATCCAAAAGAGAAAACAGTTTTTTTACAAATTGCAAATGAAGAGATTAAACACAAAAAAATACTAGAAGAGATTGTAATTTATTTACAAGAACCTGCTGACTGGGTAGCTAGTGCAGAATTTTAAAGGTGATTTTCCACCTTTAAAAGGAAGCCAGCTTAGATATTAATGCTTTAACTTCTGCTTCATCAAAGAATATATTATTATGTAATTCTTTACTTGCTTGTTTTAAAAATTCTATCTTTTTTTGAGACAAGATATCTTTATCATTTTCATATTTTGAAATCAATTTCATCATCTCATATTCATATTTTTTTGTAATCTCTTCTTTTTTTAAATAAGATGGTTTAGCATTTATAGTTGATCTTCTAAAAAGTAATACAACTAATCCTACTAGAAGAATAAACATAACTAAATATACAAAAGTATTATCACCCACAATTTTCTCCAGAATTAATTATTTTGAATATTGCTAGATAGTGGTCTTTTATTTAAAGACTTTGCTTCTAAAGCAATAGATTCAGCTCGTTTTGCTATTGTTAATGCTTCTTCTATCTTTTTTGTATTTTCTTCATTTAAAGCAATATTATCAACTCTTTCTATCAATGTTCTAAACTCCATATGACCTAATACTTCAATTACACCCTTTGATTTTGATACAAATTCAATATGCTCTTTATCTCTCCAATTATTTGTTAGAGATTCATCAATATATTTTTTATATTCATTTTCAATTTGAAGAGGATTTGCAATAAAAGCTAAATCTAAATAAATATCATCTTTTTTATCAAAAAACAGATTATATAATTGTTGTAAATAGTTTGAAAGTTTTAAAGTAGAGATATAATTATAAACTTTTTCATTTTGTTTTGATTCAATTAAATATTCTAAAATATTAATTGAAACTTCAAAATTTCCATCTTCAAATATAGCATCTAATTTTTCTTTACAATATTTATAGATCTGTTTAGACTTTTCCTCTTCCATAGATTCAACTAGTTTATATATATCACTATTATAACCGAAGCTAAACCTATCTAATTCTTTTTTCATAATATTTAATATATATTCAGGATTTGAAAGAGTATTTGCATAAGATACAATTGCATTTATGTTTTCAAGTTCATTAGTATTGTAATTTGTATTTTCACAATAATATTTTATATCTAAAAACAGATTTTCCTCTAAAACTTCTTTTGATTTTGTTTCAAAAAATTTTGTAAGTTCAGTATTATTGTATTTTTTAGAACCTTTTGCTAAATTTTCAAAACTTTTACTTAAACTTGAATAACTATCAATTTTTTTATTGATATCTAAATTAGCAATTAGCTTTGCTGCTCTAAATAATATATGTTCTTTTAAAGAGTTTAAACTTGTAGCAACCTCTTCTCCACGCCTAGGAAGTTCCTCAACAAGAAGTTTTATTTTTTTATCAAAATCATCAAAAGATCTTAAATCTTGAATAGTTTCTACTAGTTTTAAAGCATTTTTCCTTTTTATTGAACGATCAATAAAAAAATATCCTATTAGAATTAAAACAACTATAATACCCAATGTAATCAATGTTTCATTAGGTGCTTTTTGATAAATATCTGAGATGTTAAAAGAAGAGTCTTTTACAATAGTTATAAAATCAGGTAGTGACATTTTGCTCCCTCTATATTTTTGTAATTAGAGTATACAAAAATATAGCTGATATTTGAAATCAAGAGCAAAACTATAAATAGTTTTAAAATACCTTAGTTACTTTTTATATAGTTTTCTAAGTCTTCTTTATCAACTTCACCTATATAATCTTTTGCAAAGTTACCCTCTTTTGAGTAAAGATAAGATTCTGGGACTTTCTTTACATCATTGAAAGCTTTTGCCATTCTAAAGTTTTCATCACCAACTGTAACAGGAAATTTAATATTATATTTTTTTATAAACTCTTCAAGTTCTTTTGGGTCTTTATCTTTTTCAAATAATACTGCAACTATTTCAAATTTATCTGAATACTTTTCATATAATTCGTTAAATATAGGAATCTCTTTAATACACGGTGGACACCAAGTTGCCCAAAAATTTACTAAAACAATTTTATCTTTTATTGTTTTTGATTTTAAAGTATTATTTTCAACAGTTAAAGAGATAGTTTTCCCTTTTGTTGTTTTTAAAGTATATGTTTTATTACTTAAAGCTTTTAACTCTTCAAAACTTCCGCTGTTGTCAACTATCGGTTTTGCTTCCTCTTGGGAATTACATCCTGTAAAAAAAACTACTGCTAAAATTGAAAATAAAAATAAAAAATTTTTCATCTGCATCCTTAATATTTTTTTGATTTATTTTGACCAATTAGTAATAAAATTAGTATTAAACTAAAAGCACTTAATGAAAGAAAAGGTATATTTATAAAACCAAAATATTCAAAATATTCTGTTGAACATGGAACCCCATGTTTGCAAGGTACAACATCATCACTAATTATTCCCCACATTAAAAGATTATGATAAAAAGAGAAACAAAAACCAATAAAAGCTAATGGTATTGCATATTTAAAAATACTATAATCACTCTCTAATAAATTAACTAAAAATAAAAAAACTAAAGGATACATAAATATTCTTTGGTACCAACACATTGTACATGGAATAAAATCCATAAACTCACTAAAAAACAAAGACCCCAAAGAAGCAATACTTGCAATTAAAAAACAATAAAAAATTGTTATTGATATAACTTTTTGATTATGCATAACTATCCTATAAATAAAATATATTTTACCTTTTATATGTGTAGTGAGTGTGGATTCACTATATTTTTCTATATAAGGATTTAATCTCTTTTGCTAGTTGATAAACTACCATAGCATAGTAAGAACTTCTATTATACCTAGTGATTACATAAAAGTTTTCTGTACCATACCATAACTCATCATATCTTTTTCTATCAAGTTTTATTAAATGTACTCTTTTAGGATAATAAAATCTATTTGATTTTGGTTTAATTCCTGTAAGTTTTGAACGTTTGTATTTATATTTATATCCCGTTTTAAATCTATTAAATCTTTTTCCTTGATAACTAACTCTAGTTGCGACAGGCACAGTTCTATTCCACCCTGCTTTGCTAAGATAGTTTGCGACACTTCCTATTGCATCTATCTCATTATTTAAATCTACTATTCCATCATTATTAAAATCAACTGCAAGTTTTTCAAAATTGCTTGGCATAAATTGAGCTAAACCAATTGCACCTGCGTATGAGCCATATATTTTTTTTGGATTCTTTCTATTTTTTTTAGACAAGATCAGAAATTGTTTTAATTCACTTTTGAAAAATTTATTTCTTCTATTTTTTTCAAAACTCAATGTTGCTAATGTATCAAAAACAGGATACTTACCTGTATGCTTTCCATAAAAACTCTCAACACCTAAAATTGCAGTTATATACTCAGATTGAACTCCAAAAGTTTTATATGCTCTTCTTAGTTCTTTTTTATATTTTTTCATAAAAAGTGCACCTTGAGAAACTCTTTTGTCAGTTATAAATATTTTTTTATATCTATCCCAAGTACCTTTTCTTTTTTTATTTTTATTTTTTTTAGGCTTTTTATAAAAATTTAAAGCACTCTTCTGAATTTCAATTTTTGAAAAAAGTTTTTCTAACTCTTTTTTGTTAAAACTATAATTTTTAGATAAATCATTTATAAAAATTTTAACTTCTTCTTTTTTACTAAAATTTTCTATTTGTGCAAATAAAGTACAAGGAAAAATAAAAATCATTAATATTTTAAGATATAAATTATTCATAGAAAACCTTTTTGTCTAAATTTACCTCTATCTTATAGATGTAGCAGTTAAAAATATATAATATTGACCTGTTAATGTAACTCTAAATTTCTTTTGTTGTAAATACTTTTTACAAAAATAGGCATCTTTAAAAAGTACAGACAATTCAGGAAAAGAATAGTTAGCAGCTTTTGCGCCATATATAATCTCACCATCAATCCATCTAGAATTTGGAAATCCTAAAATCATGCTTCCATCTTTTTTCAAATAGTTTTGAACAATATTCATAAATGTTTTATTAAATTCCAAATTTGAACTTTGAAATGTACCAATTGATATTATTAAATCAAACTTACCTAAATGTAATTTATCAATCTCTTTAATATCAAAATTAATTAGTTCTACATTTTTATCATCAATAAAAATACTTTTCGCTTCTTCAATAGCAGAGGAACAATAATCAATTCCTACAAAATCAGTATTTTTAAAAGAATTAAAATATTGTTTTATCAATATAAACTCATTGCCATTGTTAATTCCAAGATTTAAAACTCTTTTCTTCTCTTCAATTTTTACATTTTTCAAACTATTTAAATATGTTAATAGAATTTCTGGTTGTTCATTTTTATTTATTGAATAAAATTTAGAATCAACTCCATATTTCTCTTTATCATTAATCTTTATATTATGAAAAGAGTCTTCAGTATTAAGTTTTTTGAAAACTAATTCAATAGTGTTTGAAGATTTAATTTTAGGTGTTAAGATTTTACAAAATAGCTTTTGAGCTAAATCTGTCCAATCTTTATAACCTCTATATTTGTAAACTGTATTATCAACATCAATCAATTCACCACAATAAGAATTAGTTGAACAATCAGGGTTTAAAACCTCAATAGAAACTTTATTATCAGATTCTAAAGATAATTTTAAATAATCAATAATTTCATATAGATTTTCATTTGTAAACTTCTTCATAGCTCTTCTTTTTATTCTTATTATAACTAAATTATTCAAACTATTTTTATATATACTTCTAACATAACTTGATTACAAAATATATACATATTAGTAATTGTATTATAAATATTTAATGCTATAATTGTTCTATGAAAGAAAAAGTTTACGTAATAGATACAAATATCATCTTACAAAACATACAAAACTTAAATAGAATATCTGACAATAAAACAAACACAATTGTAATTCCTGAAACAGTTTTAATTGAATTAGAGGACAAAAAGAAACTGGCAAATGAGTTAGGTTACTATTCAAGAGAATTTGCAAGACTTTTGGCAAAGATGAAGATAAAAGAGGTTGACTATAAAATAGGCTTTAAAGTTGTAAAACTTTTTAATGATGAATTAAATCTTCATATAATTTCAAAAGAGAAATATGAATCTGAAATTGAGCAAGTTCACTTAAGTGAAAGCAATGATAAAAGAATAATTGAAGTTGCTGCTATTGCACAAGATTATTATAAAGGTGCACAAACACACTTTTTGTCTTTAGATGTTTATGCAAGAACATTTGCTTTATTTAAAGGGATAAAAACTGAAACCTTACATGATGACAAATCAACAGTTCCAAACTTTGAGTTTGTAAAAAATATTAAACTTGATTCCTCAATTTTTAATTCACTTGATGGTGCAGATATTAAAAAATTTGACGAAGAGTATACATATGAAAATTTCGGATATATCTTTGAAAGTAAAGATGGAAATACAGCATATGCTATTATTGTGAATGAAAGAATTAATCTCTTAAATGATTCTGATTTTAAAGCTTTACAAGTAAAACCAGTAAACTTAAAACAAAAACTTTTTATGAAAGCTATTTTAACTGATATGTTTGATCTACTTGTAATTGATGCAAAAGCTGGTTCAGGTAAAACTCTTATGTCTATTGTAAGTGCTATGAGGCTTATTGATTTAGGACACTATGATAAGATTGTATATGTTAGAAACTCAATTGAGTCACTTGATAAAGGGGCAGATATTGGATACCTTGCTGGAAATGATGAGAAGTTTAGAATCTATAATATGGCTTTACAAGATACTTTAGAATTTATTGCAAAAAAACATCTTAAAAAAAGTGAAAATAGAGAAAACAAAGAATCTATTGAATCAAAAATTTCTGAGCTAACATCTAGATATTGTATTGAAACACTTTGGCCAGGAGAAGCTAGAGGTAGAACTTTATCTGAAGCAATTGTAATAATGGATGAATGGCAAAACTCAAGTGAAAAAACCACACAACTTATTTTAAGTAGACTTGATGAATCGTGTATGGCTATTGTTATTGGGTCAAATAGACAAATAGATAATTTGTATTTAAACAAATACAATAATGGTCTTACTACACTTTTAAAACAAACAAGGAAAAAACATCCTGAGATAAATATGTTCGCAATAGAATTAGAAAAAGCTGTAAGGGGTAAATTTGCAGAATTTACAGAAAGAATTTTTGAAAAGAAAAAACAATAATTATTGCAAATTGAAATATTTTAAATACTAAATAAAAAAACAGGGTAAGATTTCAATAAAAAAGGAGTTTTACCATGTCTATCTTAGGCCAATGCCCATACTGCAAAGGCAATGTTATCTCAAAAAAATTTAATACAAATGGAAAACAAATCAAACTTTATACTTGCGAAAATGCAAAAAAAGAGTATGATGAAAGTGAACAATATGTATTTACAGCCGATTCAACTTGTAAATTTAGAGTTTATTCAAATGCTTTTTTAAGATGGAATAAAAAAAGTTTTTCTGAAAATGAGATGCGAAAACTATTAAGAGAGGGACAAACAGTTGTAAGACTTCATGGAAGAAAAGGTACAGGTGAATATTTTAAATATGTAATTACTCATGAAGAGTATGGAGTTAGTATACTTTGGGATGAAGAGGTTGAGCAAAATGCTTAACCTCTGAATAATTTTTTATTAATCTTCTCTTGAAGTTGTTTCTAAAAGATGATATCCAAATTGTGTTTGAACTGGTCCATGTACTACATTTACAGCTTCATTAAAAACTACTTTGTCAAACTCTGGAACCATATCCCCTTGATTAAAAGTTCCTAACTCTCCACCTTTTGCTCCTGATGGACATTGAGAATACTCTTTTGCTAAATCTTCAAACTTTTCACCATTTTCAATTCTTGTTTTTAGTTCATTACAAAGCTCTTCACTTTCAACTAAAAGATGTCTTGCACTAGCTCTTGCCATATTTTTTCCTTTTGTATTTTATAAAAGAAAAATTCTATCATAACTACTTTTCAATAAGTTTAAATAGTTTTTTCTTTATTTTAATCTTTCCTAATTTTAATAATCTATCATCTAGTACTTCATTTTTAACTGCTACAAAAGATACAAAATCTAAAATAGTTATATTTCCAATTAAATCTTTATCTAAGCCTTCACCAGCAGTAAGAGCACCTAAGATATCACCTTTTCTTAGTTTGTGTTTTTTACCACCAGTTATTAATAAAGTTTTATATTCTGCTTGTGGCTTATAAGAAGAATCTTCATATTCTAAAACATCACAAAACTCAATATCAGAAAATTTTTCATTTATTGGTTTAACTTTATACAATTCATCTTTATCATATAAAGTTATAGCTATACCTTTTTTTTCACCTCTTGCTGTTCTTCCTATTCTATGTGTATGAATTGTTTCATCTCTGGCAATATTAAAGTTTATTACAAAATCTATATTATCAATATCAATACCTCTTGAAACAATATCTGTTGCAATTAAAATAGGTAAAGAACCATTTGAAAAAAGAATTACAGTTTCATCCCTTTCTCTTTGATCTAAATCAGAATGCAAAGTCAAAGATTCAACTCCTCTATTCCATAATTGTGTAGATAAATCTTCACACATTGCTTTTGTATTACAAAAAATCAAAATTGTTTTCATCTTATAATGGGAAATAACTCTTAATAAATCATCAACTTTTCTATCTTCATTTGTTTCATAAAATTTTTGTGTTATCGATTCTTGTTTATGAGTTTCTACATTTTCTATAAAAAGAGGTTTATCTAAAAGTTTTGAAGATAACTCCTTAATCTCTTTTTCATATGTTGCTGAAAACAATAAAGTTTGTCTTTTTTGTGGGATATATTCTGCAATTTTTACAATATCTTCATAAAACCCCATATCTAACATTTTATCTGCTTCATCTAAAACAAAACTATTTACACTTGAGAAATCTATTTTTGTTTCATGTATATGTTGTAAAATTCTTCCCACTGTACCAACAACTATATGTGCACCAACTTCTAAAGAAGCTACTTGTGGTTTAAAAGGTGTACCCCCACATAAACTTAATACTTTTATATTTGGTATAAACCTTAAAACTTTTTTTATCTCAAGACTTATTTGATTTGCTAATTCTCTAGTTGGTGCTAAAATTAAACTTTGTATAACCATTGGTTTGTTTTTGACTTCATTTGCCAAAGGCAAAGCAAAACAAAGTGTTTTTCCTGAGCCTGTTTTTGATTTTACAATTACATCTTTTTTTTCTAAAATATCTTTTAAACACAAAGATTGTATTGTTGTCATTTGTTCAAATTTTTCAAACTCTAAAGCTTGTAAAATCTCATTTTTTATTTTTAATTCATTAAATTTTTTAATTTTTTCTTCCTAATTTATTATTTTGTTAGTGGCAAAGTGATTATAAACTTTGCCCCTTTATATGTATTATCTTTATGGGTAAAAATTTCATTTTCTACACTTATTTGACCATCCATATGTTTTACTATAATCTCTTCACACATATATAAACCAATACCTGTACCTTCACTATTATGTTTGGTTGTAAAGTATGGCTCAAAAATTTTTTCTATAATTTTTTCGTCTATTCCTTTACCATTATCTTTTATCTCTAAAATATATTTATCATCTTTTATATATGAACTAATCAATATTAGTTTCTCGCCATCTATTTTCATTAATTGATCTCTTGAATTATTTAAAATATTAATAATTACTTGCAAGAATTCATTTTCCAAACCATACAATTTATAATCTTGGATATCTTTGATAATATCTATACTTCTATTTTTAAATTGTGGTTTTACTAAAGAAATAGCTTTATACATTACATCAGACATTTTAAAATATTTTTTTTCAGAATTTGGCTTAAAAAAGTTTCTAAAATCATCAATCGTTTTTGATAAATATTGTGTCGTATCGTTAATAGTTGTAAAGGTTTCATCAAGTTTTTCATCAGTTAATGCGCCAATTTCACGTTGAATCTTAGCTCCAGTTGCTGCTGTACTAATCAAACTTAAGGGTTGTCTCCACTGATGGGCTATATTAGATAACATCTCTCCCATAGCTGCCATTTTAGACTGTTGTAATAACATTAAATCTTTTTGCTTTAACTCTTTTTCTGTTTCAACTCTTTCAGTTATATCATTTATTGTACCCATAGATTTAATAAGTTTATTATTCTTATCATGAATATATTCACCCTTGACTTCAACATACCTAAGTATGCCATCTTGTCTAATAATTCTATGTTCAAAACTAAATTGATTGTCTTTATTTAGAGCAAAAGTTTTATTTTCATCTAACTTACTTCTATCATTTTCATGCACACTTTTCTTAAACTCATCAAACTTTAATTCACTAATATTCTCATCATATCCAAATATTCTTTTTGCTTCATCAGAAAATGATATTTTATTAGTAATGTAGTTATGTTCCCAATTTCCTATATGTGCAATTCTTTGTGCATCATTTAATATTTTTTGTGATTTTAGTAGTTCTCTATTTTGTTTTTCTAAAATCAATTTTAATTTATCTTCTTTTGTTATATCAATTCTATAAGATACAAATTCTGTAATTTCGCCGTTATTATCTAAAATAGGTCTTGCAATAACAATAAAAGATAAAATTCTCCCATCTTTTGATATGTTTTTAACAGTATCTTTAATACTTTTTTTATTCTTTAATAACTCAATAAAATTAACTTTTGAACTCTTTTTTTCATCTGAATACTCTATAATACTATATGGCTTTCCAATAATTTCTTCTTTTAAGTAACCAAAAGTCTCACAGAACCCTTCACTAACATAAGTAAATTCTTCATTTTCATTATACTTAGATACTATAGTACAGTTTTCAAGAATAGTTGTATATTGTTTTAAATACTCTTTTGACTCAATCAATTTTGTTTTTTCTTTTTCAACTTGAACTTTAAATTTATTAATAGTGTTCGTAGTGTACTTATTGATTTTTAAAATAAAAAAAATTAAAAATACTAAAAAGAAAACTGTAATCTGAATATAACTTTTTAATTCTTCATATATATTTTTTTTTATTTTTTTATCAATTAAACCTAATTCATCTTCAATATCTGAAATAAAAAATCCACTCCCAACAATCCAATTCCATTTGTTTAAAAGTACAAAACCTTTTTTATACATCTCTTCTTTTGTTTTAGGATGAATAAATGAATAATCTAAAAATGCATATCCATCTTTAAGAACACTATTTTGAAAATCTTTTACAAATTTTTTTCCATTTAAATCTGTTCTATTTAAATCAAGTATTTTACCTCTTGGAACATCAGGATGAACAATAACCTTTTCTAAATAAGTATTATCTTTTTGTTTAATTAAATCAAAAATAAAAAAATACTCTTTGGGATTTTTTTTATTAAATTTTTCATAATAATCAATAACATATTTTTGTTTTTGTTCTTTAGTTAAATTAATACCTTCAATTTTCGACATTAGAAGTTCATTTACAGTTTTTACATAAGTCTGAATATCTTCTTTTTTATGTTCTATATATTTCTCTTGTAGTTCAATTTTTAACCTACTATAGCTTTCTTTTTTAAAATAGATAGCTGAATATATTATTGCCATTGCAAATAAAAATACAAGCAATAAATTTACAATAAGATTAACTTTACCTATATTGTTTTCGTTTATAGGTTTATTTTTCAATATTAAATCTTTTTAAAATAATAAGAAACAGTAAAAACTATAAGTAATATAATTCCTACACCATAATATTTATACTCATCAGCATATGTTAAAATCACTTCTCCCATAATATAACTAGCATATCCAACAACTATAGCCCAAACTGCTGCTGCGACAGCATTATAAATTGTAAACTTTTTAAAAGAATATTTAGTTAAACCCATAGCTAAAGGTATAAGAGTTTTTATTCCATAGATATATTTTTGTAAAAAAACAACTGGTGAACCATATCTTCTCATCCATAAATGAGCAAGTGCAACTTTTCTACCATATTTATTCATAGTCTCTTTAGCATACTTTTTATTTGTTCTTGCCATATAAAATAAAAATTGATCCCCAATAAAATTTGATACTGCAGCTACAGCCATTGCTATATACAGATTCAAATCTCCTGTAAAAGATAAAACACCAGCTACTACTAAACCAACAAATCCTCCACCAAATGAGTATAAAAAAAGGGCAATATAACCCCAATCTCTAATAATATCTTCCAAATTAAACCTTAATCGTAATAATAAATTTTAAAAATTATTTTTTATTTTAAAAAATTATCAAAAAAAATAAATTTTGCTGCCTATTATTAATAAAATTAACTATTATTATAAATAATAGTAATAATAATATCTAAGCTTATAAAATTTATGTTATAAAACTTTTTAATATTCTAAAATAATTAAATTGAATTTTAACATCTTTTATCGATATTTATTTATAAAAAAATATAAAATATAAAATATCCAAAAAAATAGTTAGATTAACAAAATATTTTATAAATACAACACTATTCTACATAAATTTAAAAAATCTATTTTAATTTATTTTAGCAAAATATTGTTAAATTTTGTTTTTTTATACAAAGTGTATACTAGATAATATTTTTTATACAATTTTTTTATAAATTTTTTTATTGATTGAGTTAATATATACATTTCTTAAGATTAAATTACATATACTGAGAATATTGAATATAAAAAAGGTTTAAAATGTCCTTATTTCAGAGCTTTTGCAAACATTTTTACAAGAATCGGACTAAAACTATCTTCATCGTTGATGTACTTTATATGAAAGATTTAAACGCTTTTTATGGATTTAAAAATGGCGATTTTATCTTATTACAATTATATAAATTATTAAAAAATAAGGTAAAAAAAGAGATATCATCTTACCTTAAAAAAAATATTTGTATTGATATAAAAAATGAACATGTAGATGTCTTTACTGTTACTATATATGATGAGCTTGTAGAAATGGATATTATGGAAGTGAAAAATATTATTTTTAACAATATCATAAGTTCACAATTTTTTCTTATAAATACAAAAAATACTATTGATATTGATGTAACTATTGGTTGTTCAAAAGGTTTAGATAGAGATTTATTAGTTTATGCAGAAAGAGCTTTACACAGTGCAAAAATGAATTATATACACTTTATGTATTATGATTCAAAACTATATAAAAATCATTTTATAAATGAAGAACTTTTAACTACTCTTCATAGAAATATAAATAATAAAACTGTTGAACCATATTTTCAAGCAATACAAGATAACAAAACATCTAAGATAATCAAATATGAAGCCTTGATGAGAATTACAGATAAAGAAGGAAATATTATAATGCCTCAAGCTTTTATTGAAAAGGCAAGAAAATATAGGCTTTTCAATAAAATGATGGAAATACTTATATTAAAAGTTATCAAATATATAAAAAAATATAAAATTGAAGTTAGTATAAATCTTGATTACAGTGATATTTTAAATCCTACAATGAAAAATATAATTATAGATAATATTAAAAATAGTAATGTTGGTAAATATTTAACAATTGAGATACTAGAGAGTAAAAAAATCAGTAACTATTATTTAGTTAATGATTTTATTAATGACTTAAAAGCATATGATGTAAAAATTGCAATTGATGACTTTGGAAGTGGTTTTTCAAATTATGAACATATTTTAAATATTAATACTGATTATATAAAACTTGATGGAAGCTTGATAAAAAAAATTGATGTTGATGTGTATTATAATCTATTAAAAAGTATAGTCCAGTTTTGTAAAGAACAAGATATAAAAGTAGTTGCAGAGTTTGTAAGTGATTTAAAGATCCAAAGATATGTAAAATCTTTGGATATAGATTATTCACAAGGTTATTATATTGGTAAACCAGAAAAAATTGATATATTAATGAAAGGTGACAATGAAAGCTAAATTGAAAGAGATAACAGATTCTACTATAAATGAACTTTTGAGTAATGAAATAATCTTACCTTCTTGTTATTTCCAATGCTTCGATAAAAATGCTAAAAATATTGATTTGGATTTGGGAAGTGAAAGTTTTGGCAAAGAGTTAAATAATCTAATATTTAAAGAATATAATGAAATAAACTCTTATATAAATGATGCAGTAAAAACTATTGATAATGCTGCGAATATAACAAAAGAAGCTGAAAAAGCTATAGAATCAAATGATTCTTTATTACTAAAGTCTTTATACAATCAAATTGTAAATTTGAAAAAAGAACTTGAAAGTATTACAGATAATGTTTATAAAGACTATTTAACAAAAACATATAATAAAAAATGGCTTTACCAAAACTATTTAATTGATAAATCAAGTTTTAAAAATGATACTATAATCACTCTAATAGACGTTAAAGACTATGAATATATTTCTAATACTTATAATAAGCTTATCGCTGATAACCTTTTAATGTACATATCAAGTTTTATAAGTAACAGATTAGAGGAAGAGGATTTAGATTTTAAATTTGTTAGATATTTAACTAATAAATTTATTATAATATTTGAGGAAAAAGATATTCATCAAATAAATTCAATGGTAAATTTAGTTTCAAATATGTTATTTGAAGCAACATTAAAAAGCAATTCAGGAATATTAATAAAACCAACTTTTGAATATGCTATAAAAGAAGCTAAAAAAGAACAAATATTTCACGATATATTAGAAACATTAATAAAAGAAACAACTAACAAAAACTAGAATAAAATTTTTTTAGTTTTGCTTGTGCTTCAGTTATATCAATTTGTCTAAATTTTATCTTTTGTCCTGGTTTCATTTGAGCTAATTTAAAACAATCTATACTAAGAACTGAACCAATCTTAGGGTAGCCACCAATTGTTTGTCTTTCTTTTAATAAAATAATTGGTTGTCCATCTTTTGGGATTTGAGTTGCTCCAAAAGCGATCCCTTCTGAAACTATTCCATCTAAGCAAGATTCAATTTTTTCACCACTTAATTTACATGCCATCCTATTAAAATCAGGTGTAATAGTATACACAGAATTAAAAAACTTATCTTTTTCTTTTTTAGAAAATGAGTCATCTTGGTAAGATAAAACTACCCTAAGAGTTAATATAGAATCATAACTTGGGATATACTCTTTTTTCAATCTTTTAGGAATATAATGTTTATATTCATTAAAGGGTAAAAAGTCATTGTTTTTAAGTTGAGTTCCACTTAAACCACCAAGCTTTTCTTTTATTGTAACAGAGCTACTACCTAACTCCTGTTTTACATTAAATCCACCTTTCACAGCTAAATAAACTCTTTGACCACTAAGTATCTTTTTAATTTCTAAAATATCATCTTTCTTAATATTATATGTTTGCCAAATATTTTTTTCAAAGCCATTTATTTTAAACTCACATCTAGCTCCTGTGATACTTATAATTGTATCTGCAGTAGCTTTTAATTTTAATCCAGCAAATGCAATTTCTAGTAAATTTAAACTTGAATTATTATCTAATAATTTATGAGCTTTTAAAGCAGCATATTCATCTAAATAACCAGAACTAGTAATTCCTAAATGCATAAATGAAACTCTTCCAATATCTTCTATTAAAGTAAACACTCCTGCTTTTATTACTTCAAAGCCTTTCATATAGTACCACCTTGAGAAATAAATTCATCCTTGGAGATAGGATTAAATTTTATCTTTGATTCTATTGATATAGCAGATAACTCTTTTAATCTTTTATCAAAAAGCTCAAAGGCAGTTCGTCCTAAAATATTCCATCCTCCAGGGCTTTCTTTAGGATAAATTGCAGTTTGCATATCAGCAATAGCGACACTCCCTTTTGGTATTTTTTTTCTTGGAGTTTCTAATCTCGAAGTTTTTATTCTCTCATCAATAGATGCTAAATATGCAAATCCTGGAAGAAAACCTATTGCATACACATCATAAACTTTTGAACTGTGAAGATTGATAACCTCATCAACACTAAGATTTGATTTTGAAGCAACTCTTTGTAAATCAAATCCAACCTCTTTATCATAATAAACATCAATTGTTATAAGATTTGATTCAGTATCTTTATACTCTTCTAATGATGATAATTCTTCAAATAAAAAACTCTTTATTGTTTCATAATCATAATAAAAAATATCATAGGTAACTAAGATAGAAGTATAAGAGGGGATTAGTTCAACTATTCCCTTTCCTTTAAACTCTTTTAAAACTTTATATGCTGCTTTTACTTCTAATGAGCATTGTTTTGAAATAGTATTACTAAAATATAAAATTACAGAATCTACAGATGCTATTTTTATTGTCATTAATTTAATACTTTATAAAGAGCTTGGATAAAAGATAAAGCATTTTCACCATCACCATGAACACAAATCGTATCAGCTTTTATATACAATCTTTTTCCATTTATACTTTCAATAAAACCATATTCTTTTAGAGTTTTTACTCTTTGCATAATATCTAATTCATCCTCTATTACAGCATTTGGAAGCATTCTTGAAACTAAACTTCCATCATCATTATAATTTCTATCTGCAAATACTTCATATATCAAAGCTATATTATACATTTTAGCTGTATACTCAAAAGTCTCATTATCAGGATTTGATAAAATCATTAGTTTAATATTTTTGTCAAAAGATGAGATTGCACTAAGAATCGCTTTAAAGATATTTTGATCTTTCATCATATCATTATATAAAGCTCCATGGGGTTTAACATAAGAGACTGTTGTTCCATGAGCTTTGCAAAAAGAGTATAAAGCCCCAATTTGATAGAGAACTTTTGATTTAATCTCTTCTAAAGAGCAACTCATACTTCTTCTACCAAATCCTACTAAATCTTGATATGAAGGGTGTGCACCTATTGTAACATTATATTTTTTTGCCAATTCAACTGACCTATTCATAGTAACAGCATCAGAAGCATGAAAACCACATGCTAAATTTGCCAATGAGATATAAGGCATAATATGTTCATCTGCACCCATTTTCCAAATACCAAAGCTCTCACCCATATCACAATTTAATCTAATCATCTTATTACCTTGCATAAATTACTTTATTTTAACATATCCTAATATTGATAAATATGATACTTTTGATTCTCTTTTGATTTTCTATCTTCAATTTTCTTATACGTATTTAAAGCTTTTTGGTATAACTCTTCATCAACCTTTCCACCTTTAAACTCACTAATCAAAGTATTTAAAACTAAAATATATACTATTGAGTTTAATTTCATAGAATCTTCATTTTTCATCAATTTATCTAAATCTATAGCATAGACAGCTTCTTGAAAAGTAAAAAAAATTCTTTGTTTTATATCTTCAAGTCTTAAGCAATATCCTAATATGGTCAGGTAATTTTCCTCATACTCTTTATCCAACTGTTTATTTATAATCATATTTGCATATTCTTCTATTTGTACACCATACTCTAAAACCAAAACCTCAGTCTCTATAATTTTATTTTTAAAACCATGGAAAAAATCTGCTATCTTTTCAATCAAAACTTCACCTACTTTTTAATTCATAATCTAATGTATAATTTTATCTTTTTTTATCTATAATAAAAGAAAACAGGGAAAAACCATGAAAAAAAATATTATATGTACATCAATTATTCTTTCATATACTTTAACTTTTGGCTTTGATTTAGAAAGTATTGCAAAAGATGTTATAGGAAATACAACTAAAAATAGTGCAACTACAACGGAATCTTCAATATCAAATTTAAGTGATTCAACAGTCTCAAATGGTCTAAAAAATGCTTTAAAAGTAGGTGTTAACTATGCTGTAAAAACTCTTGGAAGCGAAAATGGATATCTTAATAGTTCATTAGTAAAAATCCCATTACCTGAAAATCTACAAAAAGCAGAAACACTTATTCGTAAAGTTGGTGGCAATAGAATTGCAGATGATTTAATAAAATCAATGAATAATGCAGCTAGCCAAGCAGCACCTAAAACAGCAGAAGTTTTTATAAAAGCTATTGAAAAAATGTCTCTAACTGATGCAAAAAAAATATTAAGTGGAGATAAAAATGCTGCAACAAACTATTTTAAAACTAATACAAGTGATTCTTTAAAAAAAGTTGTTAAACCTATAATTCAAAAAACGATGGAACAAAATAGCGTTGCAAGTTATTATAAAAGTTTTAATAGCTATTATAAACAATATGGAAAAGAGTATGTTGAAAGTAGTTCAGTTATGAATCTTGCAAAAAATTTTGGTGTTGATTCATATTTACCAAGTAGTAGTGATGAAGATTTAGATGATTATGTTACACAAAAAGCAATTGATGGCTTATTTACAATGATAGCAAAAAAAGAGGCTGCTATTAGAACAAATCCTGTTGAACAGACAACCTCTTTACTTAAAAAAGTTTTTGGTAATTAAATACTATTTCTGAAATGGTAGTTCTGCATAAAAATATTTATGTACAATATTTTTTCTTGCAAGACTATCATTATAATTACCACTATATCTAGGTTCACTTAAAAACTTATTTTTATAGTTTTTATCAAAACTTTGTATTAATTTTGTATATAGTAAACCATTGTAGTCTAAAATAAATTTACTTTTATCCGATGCATTATAAATATATATTATGCTAAAATATTTATTCTCATTAACTTTATAAGTTTTAAATACATAAGCATTTATTTCAATTTTTTCAACAGTTTCCATTTCATCAAATTTTAATTGTGATTTAACACTTGATTCAAAATGACTTAAAGGTAAACCACTCCAATGACAATTAGAATCTAAATTTATCGATTCGATAAAAAGATTTCCATATTCAATATTTTTGTCTGAAATTGTGTACGAATTATCAGTACATGAATATGAATGCCATTTTAAAATTGGCTTATTAAGTTCTAAAACTACCGGATTTGCTTTATTCCCTATTTTTATTGCTTTACTACCCAAACCAATTGAATCATTTTTAGCTGAACAACTAACAAGGAAAAGTGAAGTTGCAATAAAAAGTATACTATTTCTAATTATTTTATAATCCAAAATAACTCCTTATACTATTTTCTTTTACTATTGAGATATTAAAATTAACATCACCTCTATTATATGTACTATATTTATATTCATATTTACTATCAAGTTTTAAGAGTAAATTTTTATATAAATCACCTTTTGTATCAAGTATCATAATATTTAATACTGGAGAATAAATATAAATCATATGCAATACAAAAGAATTGTCTACATTATATAACTTAAAAATATAATTATCTATCTCTTTTTTTTCTAAAGTATCTAATTCATTTATATTTAATTTTTCTTTTATAAATCCTTCATAAATAGAAAGAGCTTGACCTTTCCATTGAACATTTTGGTCACATTTAATATATTCCATAAAAATATCATTTGTACTAAGTGTATAAGCTTCATTTATATAAGAATCATGTCTAGTCTTAATATCATAATCATTTAACTCATACTCATAGTACTGGTCATTTGATAATTTGAAAAACAATTTATTATTTTCAAACTTATACGTTGGCATTGATGCTTTTGCTATAAAATCAGCTATTTTCTTTAATATACCCATATGATAATCCTATTTTGAAGAATAATTTATTGTAACATATTCTTATTAAGTATTTAAATTTTTAAACTTATGGATTAGTTATTGCATAGATTAATTTTTCAATAGTAATATATAAAAAAATTACAAAAGGAACAGTAATGAAAATAGCAATACCAGTTAAAGATGAAAATTTGACTTTTTTTCCAAATGCAGGACATACTCCTAAATTTGCAGTATTTACAATGAGTGGTTCAAGTATGTTTAAATCTTTTACACTAGAGGTTGTTAAAAACAATCCAAGAACAGATATCGATCATGAACATCCAGAAGAAGAACATGCTTGTGCTCATGACCATGATGACCATGAACATATTGAACAACACAACAAAATGGGAAGAGCTTTAAAAGAGTGTAATTATGTAGTTGTAAAAACAGCTTGTAAAAATACTGCTAAATCTTTTACTAGCGAAGGTATAAAACTTGTAAAATACAATGGAGAATCATTTTTGGCTGATGAGATATTAAAAGAGGTATCAGCAAAATTTATTTAAGGACTAAAAGGAGTTATTACCAAATTTCTCCTTATCCTTAACTACTTCTGCTGAAGCTACAATATTCATAATCATTTCATTTTTACTTTGTGAAAATTTTTCTATAATAGTATCGCAAACTTTTATTAATTCATCCTCTTTGTTTAATTCACTTAAAAGAATAGATTTATTGTGTAATGCGAGGGCAACTTGATTTTTAAATTCCCCTTGATAATCTTCAAACTTCTCTACAACTTCATTGTATAACTCTAAAGCCTCTACATAATTATTTAAATTTCTAACTTTTGACGCTTTATTAACAAGAGATTTAGCTACTAACTCTAAAATATTTTCATCTTTACTATTTTCAAATTTTTTAATCACATAATCGTATGCTTTTATAGCTTCTTCATCATCATTTTTTTGTCCATAAATTAAAGCTATATTGTATGCAGCTTGTGCCATTTGTAAAACTACATCACTTTGTGCTGATTCTTCAAAATTCTTAACTAATTCTTTATATACAGGTAGTGAGTTTTCAAAACCTTCTAATTCAGTAACACATATTGCTTTATTCATATATGCTTTTACTAATACTATTTCTGTATCAGTAGAGATATCACCAATATATTTTTCAAGTAATCTATTATAAGTTTTTAACTCTAATTCAAATTTCTCTACTCTTGCATAGGCTAAAGCTTTATTATAATATGCATAAATTAAAAACTTTGAAACTGTATCATCTTTAGAATCTTTAAAACTTTTTATTATCTCTTTATATGTTTCAATAACTTCTTCATTTTTTTCTAAATTTGTAAGTACTGCAGCTTTTCCCATAAGTGTGTAGAATTTATCAATTTCATTTTCAGCATAATCAAGTAAAACATCTACTAAATATAGTGCCTCATCAAAGTTTTGTTCATTTATTCTTTGATTAAATTCATTATAAACTTTTTCAAAATTTTCTAAACTCAAGTACTTATCCTTTTTAAATAATATATATTTGATTTTTATTATTATACATAAACTCACTTAAGGAGTTAAAAAACTAATTAACTGTTTGCAAAGTTAATTAAAGAATCACCTTCTAATCTATAACCTATCCATTCATCTTGAGAAACAGCACCTATGCTTTCGTAAAATTTTCTTGAAGGAGTATTCCAATCTAAACAAGACCATTCAAACCTACCACAATCCTCTTCTAGTGCTTTTTTTGCCAAATATCTTAACATAGCCTTTCCTGCACCAACACCTCTTTTTGCTTCACTCACATATAAATCTTCTAAATAGATTCCATTTTTACCAAGCCAAGTTGAATAGTTATAAAAATATATTGCAAGGCCTATAGCCACACCATCTTCTTCACAAATTATCGCTTTTACAGTTGAATTTTTCCCAAATATTTTCTCTCTAGTCTCTTCAACTGTAGTTTTAACAGCATCTGGTTCTTTTTCATAAACTGCTAATTCAACAATAAAATTATAAATTGTTTGTGCATCACTTGATATTGCTTCTCTAATTTTAATTGACATCATAAATCCTTAATAAATACAGCATATTACTAAATTACACTTTAAAGTTTTATCTCTCTTAAATATCCTTCAATTACTGATTTATAATCTCTCCTACAAACTAAAGTTGTATGTAAATCAAAATCAACTTTAGTAAGTTTTAAGTCCTGTAAATATCCAAACTTCTCAATTATACTTTTAGAAAGAAGTGTTACCCCAAAACCCGCCTTCACACAAGCTAAAATAACTTCATAATTTTCAAAAATTGTAGTTTTATATTTATCTTTTTTATTCTCTTTTACATATATTTCTAAATACTTACAATGTACACAATTCTTTTTATAAGCTAAAATTCTTTTTTGTGCTTCTTTATTTTTTGGTTCAATAAAATATATCTCTTCTTCAAACCTATTTAACTCTATCAGGTCTTTATGTTTTGCTTTACCATTTAAAAAAGCTATATCAATCTTATAATCTACTAATTGTTCAACTAAATTTGTAGTACTATCTATCTTAAAATCTAAATCTAGTTTGGGAAAATCCTCATTTATCTGATTTATAAATGTTGTTAATCTTATTGTTGCATTTGTTTGAGTTGAACCTACTCTAAGTAGTTCAAGATTATCTGTATTTTTCATATTGATTAAGGCTTCATCGACTTTTTTTATAATCTCTAAAGCATAAGGATAGAACTTTTCCCCCTCTTTTGTTAAGACTACACCTTTATTTGTTCTATGAAACAGTTCATGCCCTAATATCTTTTCTAATTGCTTAATCCTCAAAGTTACATTTGATTGTGTAAATCCTAACTCTTTTGCACCAAGAGAGATACTTTTTGTATTTTTAACCGCAACAAAAACTTTTAAAAGATTTGAATCCAAAATTATTCCTTTTAAATGTCCCCTAAAGAGGAGTATTTATTTATTCTAAAACTGTATTGTCTGAACAACTAACATTGAAGCTATTATAAAAAGTAGAACTTTTAATATCTTCACATAAAGTTTTGCATCAATTAGTTTTTTAACTTTTATTCCTAAAAACATACCTATAAATGTAGCAGCAAGACCTATCATAGAGATATTAAAATCTTCAAATGTAAAACTTCCATATAGTAAAAAAACTGTAATCTGACCAATTTTAGTAAATAAAAAACAAAGATTTGATAACTGAACAGTATCTTTTCTTGTGTATTTTAATTCTAATGTATACATTATCATAAGAGGTGCTACTATATTTGTTAGACCTGATAACATTCCACCAAAAACTCCTAAACCATAAGTTGAACTTCTAGGATATTTTGATACAAAGGTTGCTTCAATTTTAACAACTGATTGTAAAAGATATAAAAAGATTATTGCGGCAAGTAACAGTTTAAAAAGATCAGAATTTGTATAAAGAAGTAAAACTGTACCTAAAGCACTACCTATTACCATCAAAGTAATTATAAACCAAAACTTTTTTAAAGCCTCTAAAAACTTACCTTCACTTAAAATACTTAAAATATTTGCACCCATAGTTGGGATAAGCATATATAAAATAGTAGTTTGCATATCGGTAAAAAGTGCAATAATAGGTGTGGAAATCATCCCAAAACCAAAACCAATAGCTCCATGAACAGTTGAAGCAAAAAACAAAGTCAAACAAAGAGCTAAAATAAAAGTGTATTCCATATGAGAATCCTTAATATTACATATAATCATTTGTAATACCAAAATATATTACTAATCATTATATCAAAACTCACTAAATTGTAAATAAATTTATAATAAAAAATAAAAATAGTCTAAAAGTTGAGAAATAAGGATACAATTGCAAAAAAGGAATTTTTTGAAAAAAACTTTTAACCTACAAGTGGAAAACAAAAATCAAGATAGAACAGTAGAATCTATTAAAAACGAAATAAGAAAATATATAAAAAGAGAAAAAAGAAAACCCCTTCCAAAAGGGAAAGATTTTTGGTTTTTTGATTGTAAATTTGCAAAAGACGAAGAAACACCAGAAGAGATACCATTTTCAGATATTATAAGATTTGTAAATGAAGCAGTTGAAACCAACAGTAAAACATTTTACTTAGAAATAGAAACAAGAGCAGAAGAGAGAACAAAAAAACTTGATATTGAGGATATGGAAAATATTCCTGAATTGTCAGAAGATGATATAAAAGAGAATTAATCCTCTTTTATATTTCTCTAATCTAAAATATTTTCGATATCCTTTTTTAATGGTTTTATTTTTAAAGTAATTATTTCCCAAATCTCATCCGCATCTATACCAAAATAATTATGTGCAACTATATTTCTAAAACCTTTAATTTTATGCCATGGAATATTAGAATGTTGAGTTTTAAAAGTATCATCAATTTTTGAAATCATTTCACCTATTATTACAAATTGCATCATAGTAGCATCAAAATCTCTTTCACTGTGATAAAAATCATCAGCATTTGAATACTCTTTTGTATATCTTTCAATTTTTTCAATAGCTTCAATAATTGAAAGTAAAGAAAGTTTAGTTTTAGACATAAACTACTTCTTTTAGGATATACTCTTTTGCAATAGGTTTTAAATATTTTTCTCTTGCAATATCAACATTTAAATGAAAATGGCTTTCTAAAGTCTTTTTTAAATCTAACTTTTTTTCATATATATTAGAAAGGTTATTTTCAAGTTCAATAAGAATATCAATATCACTATTTTCATTTGCTTCATCCTTAGCATATGAACCAAAAAGACCAAGCTTAGTAATACCAAACTTTTGTGAAAATTCATCTTTATTGTTCTTTAAATAGTTGATAATATATTCTTTTGTCACATTTAATCCTTATTTTATGGATTTATTATAGCATATAAAAATAAACAAAAACTATGTAATATCCTATTTATTCTCTTCTACATAATAGAATCAAAAAATATTAATTTGTATTTTTCTTATTTTCTTTTATTTTTAACTCTGTTCCTGATTTAATTTTCTTAATCTTCTCTTTTTGTGAATATTTTAAGTTATCAATCCACTTTATCAATTCTTTATTATTCATCTTTTCAAAATTTTCATAATTAATATTTTCATCTTTTAAATTAACCATAATCTCACACTTATTAATAATTTCATTAACTTTTAAATCTTTTGTTAAATTAACACTTCTCTGAGTATATTTTGATAAATCTTTAATTGGAAGTCTCTTTAAAAAAGAACCATTTAATATTTGATTATTTATTAATATTGTGTCTAACTTATAAGAATCAAATTTTTCATCTGATTTAACAAAATTTAAATTATCTATAATTTCTTTACAATTTTTTAATTCTTTTTTATTCTTTACTAATTCTAATTCTTTAGATAAAAAAATATTTTTATTTTCTTCAATATTATAATAAAAAATAAATTTATTATCATAACCAACCATCAATTTATATTTATTATCTTTTTCAAGTATCCTATATTCTTCTTTAAATTTCAAATAGTCTCCAATAGAAATATTTATATCATTCATTTTAATTGTTCTATTATTTGGGATTTCTATTTTATATAATGTCAATATAGGTTGATAAAATAAAAATTTCATAAGGGGACAAATAATAAATAATAGAATAAAAATAAAATTTAAAAAAACACCCATTTCTAAAAGATTAAAAGTTAAATGATATTTTTTTTTATAATAAGAAATTACAAATATAATAAAAAATATTATTACTAGTGACATTATTAGCATACCATTAAATATTGAAAGAAGTGAAAAAGCCAAAAAAATATCAGTAAATATTTTCTGAAAAAGAATTGATACATTTACATTAATAAAAGATAAAGGAATCCCAGATAATTTAATCATTTCATAAATATAACTATTAATAATACTATAAGATAATAAAGAAAAAATACTTATAAAAACAATTAATTGCTTTATTGAATAAAAATAAAATTTATTGATATAACTATTCAATAAAAAATAAAATTTATAATTTACATAGAATTTTTGCATAGGTAAAGAAAAGAAGGATACTGAATTCTCAGTATTATACAAACTTCTTTTTATATTATCAAAAGAATCACCTATATCATTTTTATCAATTTTCCCACTGGAAAATATAGATTTATTACTTTTATTATAAATAATATAATATATATTATTAAAAGTAAGTTTTTTTAATATTTCATCTTTTAATAAAAATAAATCTTTTATATAATTTTCTCTATCATAATTAAAAAAATTCATTTCTTTTAACAAATATTTAGAATAAACTTGGAAAGTATTATAGGTATCTTTTTTTTCAAAAAAAAATACACAATATAAATAATACAAAATTGAGCAAGAACCAAATATTAAAATGAGTTTAATATTAAGTTTTTCTTCACTGATAATGTCACCATTTTTAGCATAAACAGATGAAATAAATAAAAAAAATAAAAAATAAACTCTAACCATTAATAATAATCCTAATAAAATATATTATTATATTTTATCGAATATCAATAATAATCAGCCTTAATTATAAAAATATTTTAATTGTAAAGTTTCTAAAATAGATAATTGTAGAAAATCTTATCTCAACCTTAAAAAAACTAACTTAAACAGCTAATTTCATTCAAGGTCAAGGCGAAGGTGAATTTTTATGAGGGAGCATACTAGAAGTATGTGACCGATTAAAAATTCACCTCCAACGCAGAAATTGGATTAAAGTAGTTGTTTATTATAGTGCCTTTGCAGTAATTCTACTTAATCTTTGTGCAAATGCCACAGTATCAGTTATCTCCATACCTTCACTTAATTTAGCTTGGTCTAAAAGTACCCACGCTACATCACTAACCAAAGAATCATCACTTAAACCATTTAGTTTAGTAACAATTTCATGATCTGGGTTGATTTCTAAGATTGGTGCAGTTTCTGGCATCTCTTGCCCCATTGCTCTCATCATTTGTGCCATTTGAGCCATTTGTGCATCACCTGCATCTTTTACAACACAAGATGGAGATTCTGAAAGTCTGTTAGTTACTTTTACTTCTTTAACAGCTTCACCTAAAACCTCTTTGATTTTTTCAGTGATATCTTTGAATTTCTCTTCAACTTCTTTTTTCTCTTCTTCTGTTTGTTCTACTTTTGGAGCTTCACAAGCAGTAATATCTTTAAATTCCCACTCTTTGTATGCACCAAACATTGGAGTTACAATTTCATCGATTTCTTTATCATCTAAGATAAGAACTTCAATATCGTTTTTCTTGTAGCTTTCAAGAAGTGGAGAATTTCTTAGAACATTTTCATTATCACCAACAATGAAGTAAATAGCTTTTTGTTCACTATCTGCTCTATCTTTATAAGCTTCTAGTGAAGTCATTTCACCTTTTTCTACTTTTGTTGATTTGAATCTGATTAGTTCAAGAAGTAAATCTTTATTTGTAAAGTCTTGATATGCACCCTCTTTTAAAGGTCTGTTGTATTGTTCAATAAACTCTTTATATTTTTCTTCATCTTTTGCTAATTTTTTGATTTCATTTAAAATCTTTTTAACAGACCCTTGTTTGATGTTTGCTAAGATTCTATTTTCTTGTAAGATTTCTCTACTTACATTTAGTGGTAAATCTTCAGAATCAATAATACCTCTAACAAATCTCAGATATGTTGGTAATAACTCTTTTTCATCATCAGTAATAAATACTCTTTTAACATACAGTTTAACACCTGGTTGATAATCTGCTCTATACATATCCATTGGTGCAGTTTTTGGAATATAAAATAGTGTAGTATATTCGTTTACACCCTCAGCTTTTGTATGTACTGTTACCATTGGGTCTTGAGAGTCATGAGAGATTGATTTATAAAAATCATTATACTCTTCTTGTTTTAACTTAGCTTTTGGTTGCATCCAAAGTGCTGTTGCTTCATTTGCCTTTTCTATTTTATTTTCAATTGTTTTTTTAGGCTCTTTACCAGCTTTTTTATCCTCTTCACTTAACTCTTCAGTTACCTCTTCACTAAAATTTAAGAAAATTGGGTATGCAATATGGTTAGAGTATTTTTTAATAATAGTTTCAACTCTATATTTTGAAGTATAATCTTCTACTTCATCATCTTTTAGTTTGATATAAATAACTGTACCATTTGTGTCTTTAACACAAGGTGATAAATCAAATTCACCTGTACCAGTACTTGACCATTTATAAGCAGTTTCTTCACCTGCTTTTTTAGAGATTACATCAACTCTATCTGCTACCATAAATACAGAATAAAAACCAACACCGAATTGACCAATAAGGTTTGAATCTTTTTTTGCATCACCTGTTAAAGCCTCAACAAAAGATTTTGTACCTGATTTTGCGATTGTACCAATTGAAGAGATTAAGTCTTCTTCATTCATACCAATACCATTATCGGCAATAGTAATAGACTTATCTTCCTCATCAAGTTTTACATTAATTGTTCCTGCCCAATCCTCAGGAAGTGCAGCTTTCATTTTTTCATCTGTAAGTTTTAAATAGTTTAGTTTATCAATTGCATCACTTGCATTTGATACAAGCTCTCTTATAAAAATCTCTTTATTTGAATATAAAGAGTGTGTCATTAAATGTAGTAATTGTCCTACCTCTGTTTGAAATTGATGTTTTGCCATGTTATTCCTTTCTATTTAGGGCATGGTTAGGTTGCTTACGCAACGTATGCCATAAATTTCTTCTATAAATTAAATTTTTAATAACTGAATTTTATCAAAACTTTATAAAAGGAAGCTAAAGTTTTGACTTTTTTTAGCACTTTTTATATCAAAGTGCTAAATTAAGTTAATTTAATGTTTCAATAAGATAAAATTTCTTTTATATAAAAGGATTGATTATGGAAAATAAAAAATTTATTGATGACCTTACAGAAGTTTATGAATTTTTGGACGCACAAAAAAACAATGTAAATAAACTAATATCATATTTAGAAAACAACGAATTTGACAAACTAACTATTATAGATGATTTTGCTAAGGCTTTAGATTTAGAGATGAAAGATGATTTAAGAGTTGCACTTATTACAAGACTAGTAAATCTAAGAGATGATTCATTAGTTCAAGTTCTAAAAAAACTTGGTAAAGATGAAAAAGAAATAATAGCTTTACAAGAAAAAGCATATATTTTTGTTAGAAATTTTTGGCATGAAAAACATAAAAATACAATCAACTATATGAAAACAAACAATCTTTTAACACCTTTTTATCAAACAATTTTTGAAGGGGTTTATGATGTAGGGATTAAAATGTCATCTTGGCAAAGCCAATGGACATCTCACATTATAAATGGAGTAAATAAAGAACTTCTAGCAATGTTTGATGGAGATGATAAAAAAGTATATGAATATTTAGAAGAAAACTCACTATTTGACTTAGGTCACAATGGCATAGTTGCAGATAGATCTTATTCAGCTTTAGTACAAGAGGATGGAAAATATTCATCAAAAGCATATATAGAAGCTTTTAAAGAGCAAACAACAGCTGTAGTTGATGCTTTAGAAAAGTTTGAAGAGAGTCTAATTGAACTTGAAGATGAAATATATGATGAGAAATGGAACTATATCTTATATATCCAAAGTCTAATCAAAGCTTTTAGTGAAGATAAAAATCATAGATTAGTAGAAAGATGGGCAGATGTTGATAGAGCATGGATGAAAATAAAATCTCCTGTTCAAATTGGGCATCCACTTGAATACTATGAAGACCATTTTAGAAAAGCAGTTGCATTGGAATGGGATATCAGACTTACGAATCCAAAATTCACTCAAAATGACCATAGAGTAAATAAAATAAAATCTGCTTTTGAAAAGATTTTCAATAAAACAGATAAAACAAAAAATTATGAAGAGATATATAACTTCTCACTAAAATCTCTTGATAAAGTACAACTATATATAGGAAGACCTGCCCTATTCTTTGGAGCTGAATTCAATGGACTATTTTCAGCACAAGTTGTACCAAATGATGAGATTGTATCAAAAGAGGAAGGTAAAAAGATATTTGCCTTTGCAGATGAGATTTTACAAACAAGCAGAGCAAAACCATTTTTAAAACTTTCACAAGAGATATTTGGGGAAAAGTTCCTTTCAGAAGATAGAACATTTTTATTTAATGAAGATGAAGCTTGGCACCAAGTTTATGATATCACAACTATTGGTCATGAGTATGGTCATATTTTATGGTGCGATGATGAAACTGAATCACTTATGAACAAAACAGGAAACTTTAAAAATATAGAAGAGTTTAAAGCTACAACAGGTGGTTTAATCTCATTTTTCCTAGATGAATCAAATGATGAAAAAGATTTAGAGAAACAAGTATTAATGGATACTCTAAAAAGAGCTGTAGGACTTATAGGATGGATGGAAGTTGATGAAGTACAACCATACTATTGCGAAGGACTTATTCACTTAAATGCTTTATTTGACACTAAAATCTTAAATTGGGCAGAAGAGGAATTAACTATTGATATCTCAGCTGTAAAATATGAAAAACTAAAAGAATGGTATATAAATACATATACTGATTTAGCAAAACACTATTTAGATAAAAAAGATGCAACAGAATTTTTAAATAGATTTGTTAAAAAAGATGGAAAATATTTTATGCCAAATAATCCTAAGATAAACTCTTTTGTAAAATACTATTTTAAAAGATATCAAGAGATTGGGCAAGAGCTTGACACCCAAGACTCAAAAGAGAATTATATACTAAAATAGAAAAAGATTTAAGCTTATAAATAACTATTTTAAATCTAAATATTATATGGTGGTTTTAGAGATGATGTTTCTATTCTCTCCAATTAGGAAGACTTCTTTGTCTTCCTAATTCTTTTTGTATATACCAGCTAAAGAATAAAATAAACTTTTTTTAAATATAATGAAAAAGAATATATAAAAAAGATAAAACATGAATAATATATTTTTACATGAAAATTCTATAAATAAAGAAAGTAGAATTAAACTACTAAATCAAAAACCATATATTATATGGTTGACAGGTTTAAGTGCAAGTGGAAAATCTACTTTAGCAAATGCTTTAGAAGTAGAGCTTTATAAAAAAGGGTTTAAAACTTATCTTTTAGATGGTGACAATTTAAGGGATGGATTAAATAATGATTTAGGTTTTTCAAAAAAAGATAGAGAAGAAAATATAAGAAGAGTAGCTCACTTATCCCAAATACTCTTAGATGCAGGTCTTATAGTTATAACAGCATTTATCTCTCCATATAAAAAAGATAGAAAATATGCTAGAAGTTTAGTAAAAGAAGATGAGTTTATAGAAGTTTTCGTAGATACACCTTTAGAAATTTGTGAGAAAAGAGATCCAAAAGGTTTATATAAAAAAGCAAGAGCTGGTAAGATAAAAGATTTTACTGGAATAGATTCAGCTTATGAAAAACCAGATAATGCAGAGATTATAATAAAAAATGAAAATATTGAGAAAAGCTTATATAAAATTATTAACTTTTTAGAAAAATAAAATCTATTTCAAACTTAAATTTCTCAATCTCTTTTTTTAAATTTTTGTAGAAAATCTATTAGTATAAATACTTGTAACAAATTTGTTAGCATGATTTAAATTAAAATCACTTACATCATCATATGTAGAAGATAATATACATGAAAAAACCAAAATAATATGAAAAAAAGAATTTTATGTTACAATAAAAATTATTTAAAATTAAGTAAGGAATTATTGATGACAGATCATAATCAACCTTAACTTCTGATGCTGATACAAGTGGTGATAGTGATATTACAATTACTGTTGATGATGGAGTAGATACTACTACTAAAACATTTAATTTTAAAATCTTAACTTTTAATGATGGGGATAATGTAAATGAAAGTGGTAGTGTTAGTGTAACAACTAATGCAGATGGTGATGAAGTTACAACTGTTGATGTACCTGCTGATAATTTAGTTGTTAAAAAAATTGTTAAAAATGATGGTTCTACTGAACAATCTATTATTATTAATGGGGTAGAAAGTAAAGTTGTTTCTGGTTCCCCTTCTTCTGTGATTGAAATTACTGAAGATGGAGTGACAACTACATTTACTAATAATGGTATTGATGCTAAAGCTGATACTACTGTTTTAGGTAAAACAACTCATAGATTAACTAAAAATGGTCAAACTACTAAAGCTGTTTCTAATGTATTAGGTTCTAATACTACTATTTCTGAAGATGGAGATGGTAATCCTCAGATTGTTACTACTGTTGGTAATATTGAAGTTGATGCTAAACCTGATGGTTCTGCTGTTCATATTGTTACTAATGGTTCAACTTCATCTAAAACTACCTCTTCTATTTTAGGTGCTGATACTATTATTAATAATGATAATGTTCAAACCTTAGCTGGTAAACTAACTTCGGGTTCTTTTACTATTAAAGCTAAATCTGTTACTAAAGATGATGGTACTACTGTTACAAGGTTTGTATCTGTTGATGGTTCTGGTAATGAAACTGTTTTAGGTGATACTTTAAATGATGGTTCTGTATTTGCTAATGGTAATACAGTTGAAATATATGAAGATAATGGTGCTATTTTTATTAAAATCACTGCTCCTTTATCTGATGATTTAGTTGTGGAGTAGTATTATGAAAATTTTATATAGTTTAATTATTGCCTTGTTTGCTTCTTTAGTATTTAGTGCTTGTGGCAGTGGTGATGGGGGATTTAGTTTTATTCCTTCATCTGATAATGAGATTATCAAATGTGATGCTACTAATGATATACCTAATGGTTATACTACTTTAAATAGTGGGGATACTATTGTTAAATCTTCTGAAAATACTGTTATCTCTATTTTTCATGATAACAATAATAACAAAAAAGTTTGTGTTGTTTCTGGCGATGCTTATATCTTATCTAACTAGGAAGACTTCTTTGTCTTCCTTGTTTGTTTAGAACTTTTTAATAAGAAATTTTTTTACATACTCTTTCTTATTTGCAAGTTTACACCAACCAAAACTATCACAATATTCTATTTTTACAACTGTGTCTTTTTTTAGTGTAGAAAGGACTTTTGAATTAGGATATGCTCTATTATAAACATTTATAAGCTTTCCTGAAACTATCATTGTTTTATATTTATTATTTTTTACTTTTTTATCTAATGGTTTTATATCATTGATTTTTTCTTTTTTTACTTCTTTTAGTTTTTCTATCTCTTTTTTTAGTAAAATAACTTGTTGTTTCAACTCTTCTACTTCAGTATTTTTTTCTATATTTTCAACTTTTGTAACTTCTATACCTTCGCTTGTTAAAACACTTTTCTCTTTATATAATTCTGCTAAAATTAATTCGACTTTTTCATTTAATGCTTTAATATCTTTTTCATTTAATTTAGTTTTTTCACTATTAATACTAACATCTTTTAAAAGTGATTCAAATCCAACTTTAAACAAAAAAAGTTCCAATTCGGAAGGTTTTGTTGTTTGGTCATTTTCTTCAGCAAGGAGTGAAGTTAAACTCAAAAAAACTATAAATATATATTTAAACATAATTATCCTCTCATTTTAAAAGTAGGAAACATAATTTTCTTTCCATCATTTAATTCAATTATAAAAACAAATTTTTTATCTTTTTTTATAATATTAAAATTTTTTACATCTTCAAGTAATACATCAACATAAGCATTATCATAAAATGTCAAATCACTCTCTTGTTTTTTAAATTTATCTTTACTTTCAATTCTCACAAGTTTATTATTTGATGCCAGCATATAAGTTATGTTTTCATAATATACATCATTAAAACTATTAGTGCTTTTAAATAGCATAATGCTATTTTTATTTTTATCTTCTGCTAAATCTACATCAGCATACATTTCAGCTATATCTTCAGCTACAATTTTATAAATATCAATAGTATTTTCACTTTTTGATATATAGCTTTCAAATTTTTCATTTTCTAATTTTGTATCATCTAATGCTTTGTATATAAAAGTAATTATTATCATAAAAATAGTGATAGATATCACTACTTCCAAAAGTGTAAATGATTTTTTCAAAGCTCTATCCCAAATCTATATATAGTTTTTTTTATCCCTTTATTAAAACTATAAGATGTTTTATAATAGTTTCTTCTTATTGTAATATTTTCAAAACGATTTTCATCATGCCCTATTATTTCATCTTCAACTTTGATTTTTATCTTTTTAAATTCTTTTCTAATATCATCATTTTGTATATTAAAATATTTGTCCAAATATATGTTTTTATTTCTTTTTGAATAAGTTTTTGTATCCATAGCTAGTGACAAGAAATCAATTGATTTTTTACTCTCATTTGATTTTTCAAGTAAAAAAATACTATTGCCTTGTATTTTATATAAAGATACCATAACAACAGATAGTAATGCAGTAGCTATTATCACTTCCATTAAGGAAAAAGACTTTTTCATCTACTTTATTCCTATTCTTACTGCTTCATCAACAGAAGTTTCTCCATCAATCAACATCAATTTTAATTGTTCATTTAAAGGAAGCATTCCGTTTTCAATAGCTAATTTCATAAGAGTATTATCATCAACTTCACCTTTTAAATACTCTTTAATATCTTCACTTATTACAAATAACTCGCCAATTGCAACCCGACCACTATACCCTGTAAAGTTACAAGATTTACAACCTACACTTTTATAAATTTTATCACTTTTTTTAAGTCCAAAAAGTTTATGGGATGCATTTGATTCATCTTCAATTTTACAATCATCACAAAGTTTTCTAACAAGTCTTTGAGCTAATACGGCTAATAAAGAAGATGATATTAAAAACTTTTCAACTCCCATATCTATAAGTCTAGTAATAGCTGCTGGTGCTCTGTTTGTATGTAATGTAGAAAAAAGTAAATGTCCTGTTAAAGCTGCTTGAATAGAGATTGAAGCTGTTTCACTATCTCTAATCTCCCCTAACATAATGATATCAGGATCTTGTCTTAAAATTGATCTTAATCCTGAGGCAAAGGTAAGCCCTACTTTGTTATTAACTTGAATTTGTGAGAAATCATTTGATTTATACTCAACTGGATCCTCAACTGTAATGATATTTTTTTCTTCACTAACAACTTGATGTAATAATGAGTGTAAGGTGGTAGATTTACCACTACCTGTTGGTCCAGTTACTAAAACCATTCCATAAGAATTTTTCACTGTTTTAGCTAACTCTTTTGTAATATATGAAGGGAATCCTAACTCTTTTAAATTTAAAAGTTCATCACTTTGCATAAGGATTCTCATAACAACTCTTTCCCCATAAAAAGTTGGTAATACAGAAACCCTTATATCTAAAGTCTTTCCTGCTATTTTAATTTGTGTTCTCCCATCTTGAGGAATTCTTTTTTCACTAATATCCAAGTTCGAAATAACTTTTATTCTTGAGATTACAAGAGACATGATATTTTTATCAAGTTCAATATGTTTATTAAGAACACCATCTATTCTATATCTAACTTCAGATTTTTGTTCATGCATCTCAATATGTATATCTGAAGCTTTTTTCTTTATTGCTTGATAAAAAAGTGAATTAACAAATTTAATAATAGGTGCAGACTCTTCAGAAGTTAAAATATCACTACCAACTTTTAAAAACTCACTAACAGAAAAATCTTCATCATCTAAAGTAGCATCCTCTTGTTCTTGTTGGATAGCACTCATCTCTTTATCTGTTTTTATCTCTAAAAACTTGTTATATAGTTTTTCAAAAGAGATCTCATCTAAAAAAATTATTTCATAACTATAATCATACTTTGACAAATAATCAAAAGATATACTCATGTGTTCAGCTGACAATGCTATAACAATTTCATTGTCTACTGTTGTAAAAAGTACATAGTTTTTTAGAGCAATAACAGAGTTTTCAATATCTTCAAAGGGTTGAAGATTTATATCATGTATCTCTTCTATATTCATTTTTAATTACCAAAATATTTATTAACTAATTTTTTATTTGCTGAAATAGATGGAATCTTTTTCATTGAGTTTAACTCTTCATCTAGTTCATCCATCTGCTCTTTATACTTTTCTTCCTCTTTCATTTTTTCTATTTTTTTCTTTTTTAATCTAATTAATGATTTTTTTAAGTATCTATCCTCCAAAGCTTTTAATCCAGCTAACTGATTTCTTACATATGATAGATCTTTTGATTTTGGAACAATATACGGAGTTACAATAATCACTAAATTCTTTTTAGAATAATTTGTTTTATCGTGTTTAAATAGTTCACCTAATAAAGGTATATCACCCAAAAGAGGAACTTTATTTTCAGTTGATTCTTCTTTATCTTGAATAAGTCCCCCAATAATTACACTCTCACCATTATTAACAATAGCGGTAGTTTCTACCTCTTTTTTTGATGTATCGGCATTACCACTTGATGTTTCTGTGGTTTTAACATCTTCTAAGATTGTATTTATCTCCAATGTAACCTTATTATCATTTGAAACTCTTGGCTTTACTTTTAGCGTAAGTCCAACATCTTCCCTTTGGTAATTTTCGTTTGTATTTCCACCATCAGTTGTTGTTTGTGAAGTTTTTATAGATATTGTTTCACCTACATAAATTGAACTCTCTTTATTGTTTATAGCTAAAATTGATGGTTCTGAAACTATATCTAAAGCACCATCTTGATTTAGAAGGGAGATTGAAGCACCTAAAGCTAAACCTTCAGTAATATCTGGTATCTCTAAGCCTATATCCCCTGGAGTAAAAGATAAGGCACTTCCACCATTTAAAGAAGAGGCAAAAGTAGCTAATCCATCACTTCCTGAACTACCACCTAAAATACCATATTGAATACCTATCTCATTTAGCAAGTTATCATTTAACTCAATAATCTTAGCTTCCACATAAACTTGTGGTTTTTCCTTATCAAGTTTATCAAGTATATCTTTTATATAATCAACCTCATCACTAGGACCCATTAAAACTATAGAGTTTGTTTCTTCATCAACAGAAGATAGGGGTTTATCATTTTGATCTAAAAATTTCTTTTTCCCTATTATATCTTCAATTATTTTTGTTACATTTTTTGCTTCTACATTTTTTAGAGGATAAACTTCAACTATTCTTTTAACCAAAGATTCTTTTGAATCCATTTTTATAATATATTTTTTAAGATATTTTACATTTTCTTTTTTACCTATAATTACCAAAGAATTTGTTTCTTTATTTGATACAATATCAACTTTTTCTACATTTACTGTTTGATTAAAAATTGCTTTTGATATTAAGTCTAAATTCTTTTTTGCATCAGTAGCTTGAATATTTTTTAACTCTACAATTTCCATAGTTCGTTTAGAACCAATAGTCATTATATTTACTATTTTTTTAACTGTTTTAATATTATCCATAAAATCAGTTAATACAATAGTATTTGCTTCTTTATTTGATACTAACTTTGCATCTCTAGAAATTAAATGTCTTATTTTTGAAGCAATATAATCTACATTTGAACTATCTACTTTAAATATTTCTGTAACAATTTGATTATAATTGTGTTTTTGTTTTGAAGTTATAACAGGTACATTACTTTTAGCACTTACATTTAGTTTAACTATTCTTAACATATTGTCATTTGTTACAAGAGTAAAACCTTTTTCTTCAAGTACATATATTAATATTTTTATCAATTCATCTTTCGAAACAGGCTTATTTGATATAAAATCTACATTTCCTTTTATATCTTGAGTAACTAAAATATTTTTGTTAATAATTTTGGATGTGATTTTTACTAAATCCATAATTTTTAGATCTTTAAAATTTATATTTATTTTTTCATTAGCTAATGAAAAAACTGACAACAACAATACTAATATACCTACTTTAATTAATCTCATAATTTAACTCCACAACCTCATTGTTCCTTAAAACTTCTAATCTTAAATAATTTAACTTATTTATTCCATTATATATTTTAAATGCATCAGCATAAGATTTAAGGATATTTCCATTTATTGATTTTATAATATCATTCTTTTTTAAACCTAGTTTTTCAAAAACTGAATTTTTATTAACTCCATTTATTTTAAAACCATCAATTTTCCCATTTTCCCTTATCTCTTGTATTGCAATATTTTTCCAAACTTTTCCTAAATCATTTACATATGTATTTAAATAATCTCTTTGAACTACAACATTCCCCTCTTTTACAACAATATTTTCTTTTATTGAATTATTGTTTTCAATTTTATATGTAAGATTCTCTTCTTTTGGTAATTCTAATTTATATTCTTTTGAGTTTTTTTCAAATATTACATATTTTTTGTATAACTTTGTCAAAGTATATCCATTAAACTCTTCAAGCTGTTGTAAAATAGTTGTATCTTTAGATGATTTACTCTCTATTATTATCCATCCAGAATTACTTGATGTAGAATAAATAGCTTTTAAAATATATTTTGAAAGTGAATCTAAACTTTTATTAGCTCTATTTTTAAGCCTATTATTAATAACTACACCATTTGATGAATAAAAACCACTATAATTTTTATACTCTAGTTGATTTAAAGATACATCTTCAAAATCTACACCATTTTTTGGTAAAAAAAGAAAAATTATAGTAGATATTATATATGCAGCTAAAGCTATATATATGTATGGAAATATTGTTTTTAAAATCTTATTAAAATTTAAATTCATAAATATACTTCCCATCTACTTTTTTAAATCTATTTAAAAGATTTCTATATTTTGTCATCATAATATTTGAAGGTTTTAGTTCACCTACAATTTTTCTCTCAAATATTAAAATATCGCCTTCAAACTCACCAAAATCACCTTTACTTAATATTAATACTTTATTTAAATTTATAAGTGAATAATTAAGATTTAAAGAATCTATTTTTGATGGTAAAAATTTATTAAAAGATTTAGCTACTCTTATATTCTCTACATTAATATTATTATATAAAATCAATGTAGTGATATCTACATTATCAATCAATGAAAAATTTATTCCATCATAATATAAATTAGCATCTTTTATTTTCAATCCAAAAGATTTTTCATTGACTATTTCATTGGAAACTATCAAATTCATACTTGAGATTTTATTTTCTAGGAGATAATAAAACTGTTCTTTTGGTAGAAATATTAATAATACAAATACAAAAAATAGAATATAAATTATAGATTTTAAAATAAATTTCACTATATTAGTCCTATTTCAAGATATATACTTGTTTTTTCTATATCAATTTTTTTCAACAAAAACTTTTCATTTAATACTCTATTTAAAAAACTATTTAAAAGCTTTGTATTATTTGATTCAAATTTAATTCTAACTAAACTATTTGTCTGTGTTTTTAAAATTTTCTCATTTTTATAAGCTGTATTTTTAATAATTCTATCTACTTTATTTATTATGGCAGTTTTATTAAACCAATTATTTTTATACTCAGAAAATATTTTCCCTTTTGTATTCAAATCTATTACATATTTATTTAAATTTTTAAATTCATTTTCTTTATTATTTAATATAGAAATAGATATAAGAAACACAACTACAACAAAGGCTAAAATGTATATTGGGTTTATTTTATTCATAAAGTTATACTCACCTTTAATAAAAATTGATTTTCTTTTATATTTACTGCTTTAAATTTTTTCTTTAAAAAAGAATCAACTTCTGCTTTTTTAGTAGAGATATATTCTAATATAATTAGATTATTATCTACAGCTAATGATTTTAAATTTAATTTATTGTTAGAAAGGATATAACTAATAGCATCTCTTTTCTCTTTTTCCAAAGATATAGATTTATTGTATTTACTTAATATACTTCTAACTTGTAAAGAACTAGAAGGCAAATTATAATTTTTTCTAATCTCTTCTACTTGATTGTTTAAAGTTGATATTTCACTTGAATAATTGATATATTTAATTAAATTCATTAAAATCAATATAGATAACACAGCAAAAATTGAATAATAAAATTTTATATTAAAAAAATTGTTATAAAGTTTTATATGTAATTTATAAGAAGAAAGTTTTATATTATTTATAATTTTATTTAAAACTATACTATCTTTAGCTATTGAATTAGGAATTTTAACTAATATCCCATCTCTTGTGTAAATATAGTTTTGTTCATCAACTTCAAAACTTTCAAATTTTTTACATTCATTTTGTGCAAAATATACTGAGCTTATATTTGATATAGGAATATTAGCTTTTTTTATTGCTTCATATATTTTTTTATCACTATAAGCAAAACATAAAAAAAGATTCTCTTCTAATTTAATTGCTTGATAAGTTAAAGAGTCATTTTCTTTAATTAAATCTTCAAATAAAGTAGGAAGTAAATGTCTTGCTTGGGTTTCAGTTTTTACTGGTATATCAAACTTTCTTACCCAATAAAATTCTGGGGATATTATTAAACTAACTTTATCTGTAATATTATTAACTTTTGTATTTGTTGTTAAAAATATTTTTTTTGTAGTTTTATTTGAAACTAATGTCAAAATATTCTACCTCTCCACTCTTATTTAAAATATAATATGCTTTTGCTTTTGCATTCAAATATTCGGCATTGACATTAAGTTCATATAAATCTTCTCCATCAATAAAGCCTAAATCATTAATGATTTTTTCTATTTCACTACTTTCATCTCTTATAGTAAAAGTATTTATTATATCATATAATTGACTTCTATTTGTAATATTTTTGTTACTTCTTTGTAATATTTCTGTATATATATCTAAAAACAAATAAAAATTAAAAATATTATTATCCATAAAAAGTTTATTTATTTCACTTTTGTCATCTTTTGATAAAGTATTTATATCAACCTTTTCATATCTATTAAAAGTTGAATCGATTTTCAAGTCTTCTATATTAATTTTTAATGGAATTGAACTATCAAGTAATGTATCTTCTAAAAACTTATCAACAGTATTTTTATTGTTAACTAATATTTTTGAAACTTGTTCCTGTGTATTTTGAATAGAAATCAGAAGTTGTGTATTCGAAACTATAAAATTTTGATTTTCTAAATACTTATCAGTATTATCTAAATTTTTTAAAATAAATATTGAAATTATAGTAACAAAAGCTATAGTTATAAAAAGAACAACCCCTTTTTTCATCTATTAACCTAGATTCATTGAAAATATTGGAAGTAACATTGCTATAACTATAAACCCTATTGTAGTACCAACAAACAACATAAAAATTGGTTCTAACAAAGATAAAAATATATCAGTCTTATCTTTATTTGACTCATTGTATAAAGAAGCCAAACTATTTAATATTTCACTTAATCTACTTGTATCTTCACCAATTGCTACGGAGTGAATAAAAGATTCATCTATTTTATATCCACTACTTTGAGCAAGTAAAGTTGAGAGTCTTTTTCCTTCAACTACACTTTTTGAAGCATCAAGAAAAATCTTTTTTATTACAGTATTTTTTAAAATATTTGCACTTAAGTTAATTGCTTGAACTATAGGAACACCCGATTTTATTAATATAGAATTCATGTAAGAAAATCTTGCTAGTTCACTATACTCTATAAGTTTTGAGAAAAATGGAAGTTTTAATAAAAATTTATCAAAGGCATATTTAAACTTGGTACTCTTTTTTAACAAAAAAACAAATAGAAAAATAAATACTAAAAAAGAAGCTATAACATAATGATAATTTTGAGAAAAAAAATCTCCTAGTGCTATTACAATTTTTGTACTTTGTGGTAATTCTTGGTCAAACTGAGTAAAAATTGATGTAATTTTAGGAACAATAAAACTCAACATAAAGCCAACCATAAAAAAAGATACAATAAGAATAAAAAGAGGATATGCTAAAGCAGAACTTACTTGTTTTCTAATCCTATCTTGTTCCTTTAAAAATACTGACAATTCCAATAATACAGTCTCTAATAAACCACCACTCTCACTAACTTTAATTGATTGTTTATAAAAATCTGGTAATTTGATTAAATTCTGAGAATCTAAAGCATCATAAAAAGTTTTTCCTTCATCAAGATAATTTTTAATAGTATCAAAAAAAGAAAAAAGTGTTTTATTATCTTTATATCGTTGTTTTAAAAGATTAATTGAAGCAATTAGAGTAACACCAGATTGAAGATAAATACTCAAATCTCTACTTAAATAGGATAAAGTAGATAAATCTAATTTTCTCTTACGTTTAAAGGAGATTTTACCAAAATCTAAACTATCTTCTTTTATAGATGTATACAAAATACCTTTTGCTTTTAATTTTATTTTTGCTTTGTCTAAAGAGTCTGCTTCGATCTTAGATTTTATTTTTTTCCCACTATTTGTCTCTATTCCTATATATTTAAAAAGCATCTCTAACCTCTATTGAATTATCATACATCATATCTAAAACTTCATTTGTATTTTTAAATAGTTTTATTTTTTTTGAAATAGAAGAAAATAAATAAACTTTATCCTCATAAGTATCTAAAACAATATTTTTATGTTTCTTATCTCTATTTATTTTTAATTCAAAAAAAGGTTCATATTCATAATTATCAACTTTTATTTTCCCAAATTTATAATCACTTAATTCTTTATCAAAGTTATAAACTTTTGGTACTTGATTAAATAGATTCTTTATAATTATATCTTCTTTCATAATACCATCAACAAATATATAACAATTTAATCCATCTTTTTCTATACATTCTAACTCTAATTTATTCTCAAATTGAAAGTTATTAAGCATGAATTCTTTTACATTTTTTAGTTCAAGTTTATATTTTTTTTCTTGATTAAAATTAAAATTTGGAATAAGAATTAAAGAAACTATAGAGATTAATAATATTACTATAATTAACTCTATTAGAGTAAATCCTTTTTTTACTCTAATATTATGCATATATTATTCACTACATTTAGAATAATATATGTCATCAGCAGTATCTTCTTTTTTATCTGCACCTTTTGAAACTAAATCAAAACTATTATCTTCTGAAATATATATAAACTCATTACCCCAAGAATCTTTTGGAGTTTTTCCATCATCAAAATATTTTTTCTCAATTAATAAGTTTAGTCCCTCTTCTGTAGTTGGGAAAGTAGAGTTATCTAACTTATACATTTTTAATGTTTTTGCTATACTTTGCATCTGTACACATACAATTTTCACTTTTGCTTCTTCACTTTTTCCTGTAAGATTAGGCAACACAAAAGCTGCTAATAAACCTAAAATAATAATTACAACCATTAATTCCATTAATGAAAATGCTTTTTTCAAAATTATTCCTTTTATTAAATAATCAGGATTATAATAAAAACTATGTTAAAGATAATTAAAAACTGATAAATAATATCAATTTACTCTGTCTCTACCACTTATTTTTGCTTTCTTTAAAGAGTTTTGTGCACTTTTTATTAAATCATCTATTTGTTCAGGATGAACAGGTAAAATATAAGATGTTCCTATACTTATTGTTAAGACATTTGAAGCAATTGAATTATCATGTGGAATATTTAAAGATTTTACTGATTTAACACACTTTTTTGAAACTGCTTTTGCATCTTTTGTATTTGGCAATAATACATAAAACTCATCACCACTAAACCTTGAAACTAAATCAGTAGGTCTATTACAATGATTAACTAGAATATTTGCAATAAGCTTTAAACACTCGTTCCCTTCATCTCTTCCATAAATATCATTAAAAGCTTTAAACTCATCAATGTTTACAATAAACATTGATATATATTGTTTTTCTCTAATTGCCCTTTTAAACTCTTCATTAAATCTTTCCATAAAATATTTTTGATTTAAACATTGGGTTAAAGGCTCAATATGAGAATATATTTTTAAGGTTTCATTTTCGTTTATAATATCTTCTGTTCTTTGTTTTAATTCTTTTTCTATATAACTTTTTTTGTAAACTTTAAATAAAATAAAAATAAAAGCAGCAACAAAAAATAGTACTCCTAAAACTACTATTTTTATTAAAAATGTACTTTCCTTATATTTTTCATGATTAAAATCACTATAATCAATATAAAATGAGATACTTACATATAATGCTAAAATTATAGAAAAGAGAACTGCTAAACTACACAGGGAAAAGTTTTTTTTCATTAGATGCCTTAAAAACCATATAAATAATTTTACAATCTTTTTCTTTATTTTCCTATTGCTAAGGCATATAAACCCTGTGTATATTCTCCTAAAAACTCACAAACCTCATCATCATAATATGCACCAATACCACTACACCCTATACCTAGATAGTTTGAGGCTAAATACAATCCATATACTAATGATGCAATTTTACTTCTAAAATAACCTTCTTAATAAAAAGTTTTAATTAAAATCAAAACATATAAAATTATCTCCCCATGTATTAGAGCTATCACTTGGCTCAGCTGTATTAACGCAAAATTTTTTTGGTATATATCCATCACTACTAAAATAAATATTAATATTATAAATATTTGTATATATTAAATAATTGTCATCCCAAGAGGTATCAGAGTTTTCAAGAAGCCTAACTTTTGGAGTTTTATTATGGTCTCCATTATCATAAAAATACCATGTGCCAAGTTCTTTAGTACATAAATAATTATCATCCCAGTACCCTGCATCAAAAGAATACAAAGTTGTATTTGTACCCTCATTCCAATTAGTACAATCTGTCCACTCGCCTGATGGCTTACCAGAATATCCCCATGCAATAACAGATTGTTTTGCATTTGTTAAGTCCACAAGATCTTTTTTAGCAATCTTTGATAACTGTTCTGTTGTTGTATTTGTAAAATCCGCATTAGTAAAATTTGTATTTAATAATGTCACACTATCAAAAGATGTATTTTGCATATTTGCATTTGTAAAATCTGCATTTGATAAATCAGTAGAAATAAAAGTCGTATTACTAAAATTCGTATTTGTTAAATTGCTATTATAAAAATCTACTCCAGTTAAATTTGCCTGAATAAAACTAGCTGTACCAAAATCTATCTCACTTAAATCTGCATTTTGTAAATTTGCCCCTTCAAAGTTAACTCCTTGTAAAGAAATAGCTTTACTATCAACAGGTTTGAAACATAAATTTTGCATTTGGGCATTTTTAAAAGTGTTATTTTCAAAACTAACTGAACCATCAATACATTCATCTTTTGTAAAAGTAAATATTGAAGAACTAAAATCTACCCCATTTAAAACAGCATTTCTAAATAATGCATTAATATCTAAAGGGGAAGCTTTATTTATATCTATAAATTCAACATTTTTAAAACTTGCATTATCTAAATATGATGAATCAAAAGTTGTATTAGTATATTTAACATCAGGGAAATCACTCGTGTCTTTTATAGAAAAAAATTTAACCTTATCAAATATAGTATTTTCAAGATGATAGTTACTAAAATTTACACCTTTTAATGTTGCACAAGTTAAATCTATATTTCTTAATTTTTTAGTTTTCAACTCTTTTATAACATCATTTGTTAATGTACACCCTTTACAACTACCAGTATTTAGTGAATCAATTACATTATCTGCAGTTGTAGGATTACAAGAATCATCTAAAGATGAACCAAATTGTAAAAACACAGTTTGACTTTCATCAATACCGTTATGGTGTACACAAACTTGATATGAATCTTTTTTTATAAATGAATATTTATCTGCTTTTCCCTTATAAAAGTAATCTAAACTATTAGTTGTTTCATCTTGTATTGATATATATTCAATAGGCATATTATCATCTATAATAATTGTAATTTCATCTAAGTTTGTTATAGGAACAAAATTATAACAATCACTTCCTCTTTCATCTAAGTCATTTTCTAATTGTGTTGTTTCTAAACCAGTTTCTAACTCAAGCATCACTATATGATTTTCATTTACACTAGATACAGCTTTAGTTGATAAACTATACTCTGAAACAATATTTTTGTATTCTATTTCCATACTATTATTTATTGCTGAGCTATTATTGCATCCAATAAAAAGAATAC